>URYM01000037.1 GCA_900552095.1 uncultured Blautia sp.
CCCGCGTAAGATCGTCGGCAGCGTCAGATGTGTATAAGAGACAGCTTCTCCCCTGATCCATTTTAACGGAACTACCTTTGATATCCCCTACCTCCAGCATCGCTGTGACTTTCACGGTCTTCCCCTCTCCTGGCCGGATTCCCCGGGGCTCGATCTTTACCGCAGAATCCGTCCTTTTCAGAAACTTCTGGATCTTCCCCAATGCCGCCAGAAAGACTGCGAGATCTTCTGTGGTATTTTCCGGAAAGATCCCTTCTCCGGCGGTCAGTTGACAAAAGTATACCGTTCCTATCTGGAAACCGGAGAAATACGCCTGAAAAAAGTGCTGATGCTCCACAATCGGGACGATATGGAAGGAATGGTGAAAATTCTTCCTCTTCTCAGCTACTCCTCGCTGAAAGAAGGGCAGTTTCACCTGATCTCCCGGAATGTTTCCCCGGAAGAACAGCTCTGCCGTCTTGTACTGAAACTGGATTTTCCTCTTCCCCGTCCTCTTTTTCTCAGACGCGGAGCAGTTCATGCAGAGATTTCCGGCAGCCAGCTGCTTCTGACTGTCCCCCTCTTCATCGGTACACTGAAATACTTCTATAGCAATTACAAAGATTATTACTATCTCCCGGAAGAAGACCAGGCTGTCCATAAGAGTGTGGGAGCCTATGTGGACAAAGCACACCGCCGTCAGGCCCGGGCTTTTGACTGCTACCAGAAAAAAGACGGGATCTTTCTGCCCCAGTTCTCTGACTTTCACACTCCCTCCTTCCGCACCGCCCTTCGGGAAACTTCCTCCTACTTTCTCTTCCGGGAGGAGGAGTGGCTGCCGGAAAGTGAGCTTCCAACTGCCTATGCCGCTCATCTGATAAAAGAACTCCTGCGTATGCCCGACTGAAGTTCTTCTCCAGAATATATAAATACAGAACGGATGCAGCTTTTAATGATCTGCATCCGTTCTGTATTTATGCCTTACGGCAGTCTCTCTGTTTTATCTTTGGATCAGAAAAAATTACTCTTCATCCTCTGCGGGTACTTCCAAGGACTTCATGCTCAGGCTGATCTTCTTCTCCTCTTCGTTGAAATCCACAACCTTTGCAGTGATTTCCTGGCCAATGGTCAGCACATCTGACGGTTTTGCCACATGCTCTCTGGAAATCTGAGAAACGTGCAGCAGAGCGTCAATACCAGGCTCCAGCTCAACAAAAGCGCCGAAATCAGTCATACGTGCAACTCTTCCTTCAACCTCATTGCCTACAGCATATTTTTCTGCTGCGTTCAGCCAGGGATTCTCATCCTCAAACTTGCGGCTCAGAGCAATCTTGTCTCCGTTGATCTCTTTGATCAGGACACGCACAGTCTCACCAGCTTTGAGAACCTTCTTCGGATTCTCAATTCTTCCCCAGCTCATCTCGGAAATATGAAGCAGTCCGTCTGCTCCACCCAGATCAATGAAAGCACCAAAATCAGTTACATTCTTCACAACACCCTCAACGATGTCGCCTGCGCTAATGCGCTCAAAAAGTTCTTTCTGCTTCTGTGCCTTCTCAGCAACCAGCAGTTTCTTTCTGTCACCGATAATACGGCGTTTTCTCGGGTTAAACTCGGTAATTACGAACTCAATCTCCTGATCTGCATATTTGGAAAGATCTTTCTCATAGCTGTCAGATACCAGGCTGGCCGGAATAAATACTCTGGCCTCATCGATCACTACGCTTAAACCTCCGCCCAGAACCTGAGTCACTTTTGCTTTCAGCACTTCCTGATTTTCAAAAGCTTCTTCCAGTCTGCGGTTGCCCTTCTCGGCTGCCAGTCTCTTATAGGTCAGCAGAACCTGGCCTTCGCCGTCATTTACCTTCAGAACCTTAACTTCCATGGTATCACCTACGTGAACAACCTGGCTTAAGTCGATGCTGCTGTCATTGCTGTACTCATTTTTGGTCAGAATACCGTCTGCTTTATAGCCTATATTTAAGATAATCTCATCTTCTTTGACATCGATGACGGTGCCTTCGACTACCTCTCCATTTCTGATTGTTTTTAAAGAATCTTCCAGCATTTGTTCAAAACTCAATTCTGACATGTTTTTGAACCTCCTCAATTATATTATTTGGGGTTGACGCCCCTGCTGTAATACCTACACGACCAATACATTGAAAAGGCTTCTCATCCAAATCAACACTTGTTTGTATATGGTAAGTATTTTTACATTCCTTTTTGCAGATCTCATAGAGCTTCCGGGTATTGGAACTGCGGCTTCCTCCGATGACGATCATGGTGTCCGCCCGGGCCGCAATCTCCCTTGCTTCCGACTGCCGCTCCTCTGTTGCACTGCAAATCGTATTTAAAACACTAATATCATACCTCTTTTTCTCGAGAATTTCAACTAAATCTTTAAATTTGTTGTAATTAAATGTCGTCTGGGAAACAATACACAGCTTTTGCCCTTTTTCTGCCTCAAATCTCTCCGCTTCCGCAGCATTTCCCAGCACAGTCACCGGTCCGTCACACCATCCTTTGATGCCTTCCACCTCCGGATGACCATCGTTTCCAATGATAACGATATGACTTCCGTTCCTGCTCTCCCGTTCGGCAATTTTATGGATCTTCTTCACAAAAGGGCAGGTGGCATCCACACAGGAAAGACCGCAGTTTTTAATCTTTTCGCAGATTTCCCGGGAAACACCGTGGGAACGGATCACCACCACACCAGAAGAAATTTCTTCCAGTTCTTCCGGTGTTTCCACCACACGCACGCCTTTTTTTTCCAGATCCTCTACCACCTGCTCATTGTGGATGATCGGGCCATACGTATAAACTGGTTTCTCCTGCTTTTCAATCTGCTCATAGACCGTATCCACTGCCCGGCGCACACCGAAACAGAACCCGGCCGTCTTTGCGCAAATGATTTCCATTCTTATCCTCTCTTTTCCCGGTACAGCTTCAGAATTTCTTCCGCCACTTCCTCAATCGTCATATGGGAAGAATCAAGAAGAACCGCGTCCTCTGCCTGACAAAGGGGCGAAATCTTCCGGTTCATATCCTGATAGTCCCTCTGATTGATGTCCTCTTCAATCTTCTGAAGATCTGCCTCCAGCCCTTTCTCCAGAAGTTCCTTATAACGCCTCTCGGCTCTGGTACGGGCGCTGGCCGTAAGATAAACCTTCACCTGAGCCCCGGGAAGCACCTGGGTTCCGATATCCCTGCCATCCATTACCACATTCTCCCGCTTCGCCAGCTGCTGCTGCAATTCCACCAGTTTTTTTCTCACTCCCGGATTTGCAGAAGAGACAGAAGCCATATTGCCCACTGCTTCTTCCCTCAGATGAGCCGTTACATTCTCTCCATTTAAAAGCACCTGCTGTTCCCCGTTCTCATAAGAAATGGAAATGTCCGCGCAGACACAGGCCCGGGCAATCGCCTCGCCATCCTGCGGATCTGTCCCTTCCCGCAGCAGATAGAGAGCCATAGCCCGGTACATCGCTCCGGTATCCACATAGATAAACGAGAGCTCCTTTGCCACTCTCCTGGCAATGGTACTTTTTCCGGCTCCCGCCGGTCCGTCAATCGCAATACTAAACATATGCTTCCTCCTCTATAGTGCACTGGCCGCAGCTGCAGCCGTAGACCAGGCAATCTGCAGATTAAATCCCCCTGTCACCGCATCCAGATCAAGAACCTCACCGATAAAATAAAGTCCTCTTACTTTCTTCGCTTCCATCGTCTTTGGCGAGACTTCTGACACTGCCACGCCTCCTTTGGTAATTATCGCTTCCCGGTAATCTCTAAGCCCTGTGACCGTTAAGGGGAAATTTTTGATCAGCCCGGCAAATCGCAGCCGTTCTTCCCGCGTCACCGTGTGCACCGGCCGCTCTCCCCCTATCTCGGACAGTTCTACCATAACAGGAAGCAGCTTCGCCGGAAACATGCCGGCCACCGCATTTTTAAACTGTTTTTTCCTGCTCTCCTCAAAAAGGCGCAAAAGTTTCTCATCCAGCTGTTCCATGGAAAGCGCCGGTTTCAGGTCGATAAAAGCCGGGAGTTTTTCCCGGGCCGCAAGCGGCGCCAGGTACGCGCTGGCCGTAAGTACCAGAGGACCGCTGATCCCGAAATGAGTAAAAAGCATCTCCCCAAATTCCTGATAGAGACATTTTCCCTCTCTCATTATCCTGAGTGTGACATTTCTCAGAGAAAGCCCCTGCAGCCCTTTCACATACTCTTCTGACACATTGAATGGAACCAGGGACGGATAGCAGTCCGTCACCCGGATTCCGGCTTCCCGGGCAAAGCGCAGGCCATCGCCGGAAGAGCCGGTCACCGGATAGGAAAGGCCTCCCGTGGCTATCAGAACCGCATCTCCCTCTATCTCTCTCTTGTCTGCCAGCCTGAACCCCGTCACCTTTCCATCCCGGATCTGCAGGCCTTCCACCTTCGTTCCCAGATGAATCTGTACTCCCAGTCTTCTAAGTTCCCGCTCCATCCCCCGGATAATATCAGAAGAATGGTCTGAAGCCGGAAACGCCCGGTTTCCCCGCTCCACCTTGGCAGGCACACCGATCCCCTCAAAAAAATCTATCATATCCCAGCTGTTACAGCCATAATACGCGCTGTACAGAAACTTCGGGTTTGTCACCGTGTGTTCCAGAAGTTCTTCCTCCGTACAGGCATTTGTAAAATTGCACCGCCCCTTCCCTGTGATAAAAAGCTTCTTTCCCAACTTCTCATTCTGCTCAAAAATCTGAACCCGCATTCCCCTTTGGGCAGCACGGATTCCCGCAAACATTCCGGCGGCTCCTCCGCCTACGATTAAGATTTCTTTCATTTTGCTCCCTCTCCCAGACGGCTCAGATCCACATTCCCATTCACATGGTCGATCTCATCACTGCTGTATACCTGATATTCATCCCAAATCTTTTCCAGAGACTCCAGGGTATCTACCACTTCTCTTTGCTTCTTCATGCTGAGCGCTACCACCAGGGCATTCACCACAGATAAAGGCGCCACCAGGGAATCCACGATAGACGCCATGTCACTCTGTGCAATCAGATTGCAGGAAGAATAAAGATTGATCGGAGAATGGATACTGTCTGTCAGCGTGATCACCTTGGCATTTCTGTTATTGGCAAACTCCAGCGCTTTCAGTGTGCGCATGGAATACCGGGGAAAACTGATGCCAATCACCACATCCCGCTCATCCATCCGCAGCATCTGCTCAAAAGTTTCACTGGCTGAATTAGTCTGGATCAGGCGCACATCTTCCATAATCAAATTCAGGTAAAACCCCAGGAAGCTGGCCAGCGGAGCGCAGCTTCGGATTCCTACAATATAGACAGTTCTCGCCTGCAGCAGTGTCTCTACCGCCAGGTCAAACGCTTCATGGTCAATATCCTCCATCGTCATTTTGATCTTATTAATATCCGACTGAAAAACCGTATCCAGGATCTCCGACTGAGCTACATGTCCGTAAGTCACTTCCATCCGCTGGATCGAATTTAATTTATTTCTGACCAGTTCTTCCAGGGCCCGCTGAAACTCCGGATATCCCTGATATCCCAGCTGCGTGGCAAAACGTACTGTCGTAGATTCGCTGACTCCCACTTCCGCCCCCAGCCTGGCAGCCGTAAGAAAAACCGCCTTGTCATAATTTTTGCAGATATAGTCTGCCAGCTTCTTCTGCCCTTTGCTGAAGTCTTTGTACTGCCTGTTCATTTTTACGATCAGATTCTCTGTCTGCGCCATCATCTTACACTCACACTTTCCAGGATCCTGCAACTTTCTCTTCTTTTGCAAGTTCTCTTTCATTCTATGGGTCATTATACCATGTTTCCCTCTGAAAATGCAATCCTTTTCCTCTCTTCCTGCAAAAGCAGAAATACCGGTACAGAGAAAATACTCTCCGTACCGGTATCTGATTCCTGTAATTTATAAAATTTTTATACCGGATAAGCTCCGTTTTCCGTATCAGCCACAGCTGCGTCTACTTTTGTCTTCTGTGCATCTCTGTACTTGAAGAAGTCAGTTGCAACCTGGGGGAAGAGGGCATAAGACAGAACATCCTCATCCTGCTCTTTGTACTGTGCCATCTCAGACTCCAGAGTCTGCAGCTCATTGTCCAGAAGATCTGCCGGACGGCAGGTAATCACTTCTGCATCGCCAATACACTTCTTCTGCACTTCCGGATCAAAGGGTTTTACCGTAGCACCATACTTTCCGCTGAGCACATCTTTCGTCTCCTTGGTTACCATCTTATAGCGCTCTCCCATGATCACATTGAATACCGCCTGAGTACCAACGATCTGAGAGGAAGGAGTAACCAGAGGCGGCTCACCCAGATCTTTTCTTACTCTCGGAACTTCCTCCAGTACTTCGTAGAATTTATCTTCTGCATGCTGCTCTTTTAACTGACTGGTCAGATTGGAGAGCATACCTCCCGGTACCTGATACAGAAGTGTCTTGATATTAACACCCAGGTTCTTGGGATTGAGCAGTCCGCTGTCCAGAGCCTCATCACGGATGGGGCGGAAGTAATCTGCGATCTCTGCCAGAAGCTTCTGATCAAAGCCCGTATCATAAGGAGTACCCTTGAACGTCTCAACCATAACCTCCGTTGCCGGCTGGGAAGTACCCAGTGCAAACGGTGACATAGCCGTATCAATTACGTCTACACCAGCCTCCACTGCCTTTAAATAAGTCATGGAAGCCACACCGGAAGTATAGTGGGTATGCAGCTGGATCGGTATCTTCACTGCAGATTTCAGTGCAGTTACCAGCTCCGTTGCTTTATACGGCAGAAGCAGCCCGGCCATATCTTTGATACAGATGGAATTTGCTCCCATCTCCTCTACTTTTTTCGCCATACTGGTCCAGTAATCCAGAGTATAGGCATCTCCCAGAGTATAGGAGAGCGCTACCTGCGCATGTCCGCCCTCTTTATTGGCTGCCGTAACAGCAGTCTGCAGGTTCCGCAGATCGTTTAAGCAGTCAAAAATCCGGATAATATCAATACCGTTTGCAATAGACTTCTGCACAAAATATTCTACCACATCATCCGCATAAGGACGATAACCCAAAATATTCTGTCCGCGGAACAGCATCTGCAGTTTTGTATTCTTAAAGCCATCGCGGAATTTCCGCAGTCTCTCCCAGGGATCTTCCTTCAGGAAACGCAGGGATGCATCAAAAGTAGCACCGCCCCAGCACTCTACGGAATGATATCCCACTTTATCCAGCTTCTCCACGATCGGCAGCATCTGCTCTGTCGTCATACGGGTGGCAATCAGAGACTGATGTGCGTCACGCAGAATGGTTTCCGTAATTTTAATTGGTTTCTTTCCCATATCTGACATAATCTTATTCCTCTCTATTCATGATTTCAAAATGATGACTCTTATACTCCGAAAATAGCCATGAAAGTACCGGCTGCCACGGCAGTACCGATTACACCTGCCACATTGGGACCCATCGCATGCATCAGCAGGAAGTTGGTCGGATCAGCCTCCGCACCTACTTTCTGAGAAACACGGGCTGCCATGGGAACGGCAGACACACCGGCCGAACCAATCAGCGGATTGATCTTTCCACCGGACAGCTTGCACATCAGCTTGCCCAGCAGCACGCCGCCTGCGGTACCGAAGGCAAATGCCACAAGACCCAGAATTACGATCTTGATTGTATCCCAATTTATGAAGGCTTCCGCGCTGGTAGTAGCACCCACAGAAGTTCCCAGAAGAATAACTACGATATACATCAGTGCGTTAGACGCAGTCTCTGTCAGCTGATGAACCACACCGGATTCCCGGAACAGATTGCCGAGCATCAGCATACCAACAAGAGGAGCCGTAGTCGGCAGGATCATACAAACCACAATCGTGATAACGATGGGGAACAGGATCTTCTCCAGTTTGGACACCGGACGAAGCTGTTCCATCTTGATCTTCCGCTCTTTCTCCGTAGTAAGCAGTTTCATGATAGGCGGTTGAATAATGGGAACCAGGGACATATAGGAATATGCCGCGACCGCAATGGGCCCCATAAGAGCCGTCTGCCCCAGTTTTCCGGCCAGGAAGATGGAAGTCGGACCGTCTGCTCCTCCGATAATGGAGATTGCTGCAGCCGCTTTTCCGTTGAATCCCATGAAGATCGCCAGGAAATAAGCAATATAGATACCCAGCTGAGCTGCCGCACCCAGAAGGAAACTCTT
This sequence comes from uncultured Blautia sp., assembly GCA_900552095.1. Lineage (GTDB taxonomy): Bacteria > Bacillota > Clostridia > Lachnospirales > Lachnospiraceae > Egerieimonas. The sequence continues at coordinate 8,189 of URYM01000037.1, forward strand.
GGGATTGGCGATCAGGGGGCCGAAGTCCGTCATCGCTCCCACACCCATAAAGATCAGGGACGGCAGAATACTCCACTCATCCATCAGATAGAAGTAATGCAGAAGACCGCCGGCATGGGAAATGCCGTTGGCATCCACATAAGGCTGCGCCATAATATCCGGATAGATATTTACCAGCAGCATACCAAATGCGATCGGCACGAGCAGAAGGGGCTCGTAACCTTTTTTAATTGCCAAAAACAGGAATATACAGGCCACGACAATCATCACATAATTGCCCCATTCCAGATTAAGGAATGCTGTCTGATCTACCAGATTTGACAAAGTCTCTGTTATATAAGACATGTTTTAACCTCCCGTTTCGATAATTCAGCAAACATGATTTTTCTTCGCTGTCCGTAATTCTCAGTTCATGGATGCCAGAGCGTCTCCGGATTCCACAGAATCGCCGACTGCTACATCGATGCTTGCGATGGTACCGTCCTGGGGCGCAACAACCGGAACTTCCATTTTCATGGCTTCCAGAATTACTACGTTATCACCGGCTTTTACAGCCTGTCCCACACTTGCCTCTACTTTGACAACTTTTCCGGGCAGAGAAGCCTTGATCGCAACGCCGCCTGCTGCTGCAGCTGCCTTGGGTGCCGCTTTGGGGGCTGCCTTCGGTGCTGCCTTGGGAGCTGCTGCGGGTGCCGGTGCTGCTCCTGCAGCGCCTTCTTCTACAGTTACTTCATATACATTTCCGTTTACAGTAATCGTATAATTTTTCATCTTTTCTTCCTCCAAACTCAGGCTCTCTGCCATTTACTTCTGTTTACTTTTTTTATAGAACGCACTACGAATCCATCTCCGGATGTCTCCTCAGAGGCCGCGATCGCTGCAGTGATCACTGCCACCAGCTCCAGATCATCTGTCAGGTCTTCCTCAACAGCTGCCACCGGCTCTGCTGCAGGCGCCGGTGCCGATGCTTCCATCTTTTTCTCCGGTCTGTTTACAAACTTGAACAAAGAAATCAGGAAGCTTAAGAAAATCAGAACCAGGAATACAATTCCCATGCCCATCAGGGTATTAAGTCCTGCCCGCTCCATATTCGTAGCAAGAGAATACTGTACATTTACCGCAATACTGGTTGCCGCACCTGTAGTCTTATCATAAGTGTAGGTAAACTCCACGTCTTCTTTCTCACACTCTGCCAGAACTACCGCGGTGTAATTCTCTTCTGTGTTCTCAGAAGTCACGCTTTTAATTTCTTCCAGCGCCCCTACTTCATCCGCCACGTCTTCCCATGCCTCCACAGCTGCAACAGTGAAGGTATCCTGAGATTCTTTGTAGGTTTCACGCTCTGCTTCTGTCAGGCTGGTCAGAGTCTCTGTCAGACCCTCCGCTCCCATCTCCAGGTCAGACTGGATCATTTCAAACTGAGCCTGATCCTTAGCGGAACTATCTTCCTCTTCCTTTCCGCAGGCTGCCATGGAAAAGGCAAGCATTCCCGTCAGCATGAGCACCGTTATTTTTTTCCATCTCTGCTTCATATGCCTCACCCCGCTTAAACCGTGCCGTGCTTCTTGTCCGGACGGTTTTCCCTCTTTGTGAACAGCATTTCAAAAGCGCCAATCACATACTTTCTGGTATCTTCCGGCTGGATAATGGTATCCACATAACCTCTTCTCGCTGCGGAAGTTACATTTGCCTGCAGATCTGCATACTCAGCCGCCTTCTCAGTAATCGTGGCCGCATCTGCATTTGCATACATAATCTTGGCTGCCATTTTCGCATCCATCATGCCGATCTCAGCGGAAGGCCATGCATAAACCATATCTGCGCCAATGGACTTGCTGTTCATAGCCAGATAAGCGCTTCCGTACGCTTTACCAATCACTACATTGACTTTCGGAACTGTAGCATCTGCAAAAGCATAGGTAAGTTCAGCTACCGCTTTCGCCATATTCGCCTCGGAACATTTGCTTGCATGGAACCCAGTCACATTGGTAAGCGTCAGCACCGGGATATTAAAAGCATCGCAGAATTTCACAAATCCTGCCGCTTTTTTGGCTCCTCTTGCAGTCAGTACCGGCTCAAAGCTCTCCGTCTTCTCGCCGTTCTCATCATAAATCTCCGTCCGGTTTGCCACGGCGCCCACAGTAGTACCGTTCAGCTTGATAAAGCCGGCAACCATATCTTTCGCGTAATCTGCTTTCACCTCGAAGAACACATTATCATCACTGATCTGGGAAAGGGCAATAGAAGTATCTCCCACACAATTCTCCAGATCCTTGCATACCCGGTTCAGATCATCGCTGCATTCCATATAGGACATATCATCTTCGTTATTGGCCGGAAGCATAGTCACCAGGCTGCGGATCTTAAACAGAATGTCCTCTTCACTTCCCACATAATCTACCAGACCGGTCTCCCTGCTCTGATAGTCAGCACCTGATGTATCACATTTTGCCGCCGTATTCCCCTCAATCGCATTGGGAGAATTTACAAAAAGCTTAGCCTTTTTCTCTTCCATGAAAGTGAAATCTGTCAGAGCCGGAATCAGTGCCAGACCGCCGCCGCAGTTTCCGAAGATGGCAGTAATCTGAGGAACTACTCCGCTGGCCATGGTCTGTGCCATATAAATCTGGCCGAAACCATTTAAAGCGTCTGTGGCCTCCTGCAGGCGCAGGCCTGCGCAGTCAACCAGTCCAATAACCGGTGCGCCGGTTTTCATGGCGAATTCATACAGTCTTGCAATCTTTCTGGCATGCATCTCACCGATCGTTCCGTTTAACACAGAAGCATCCTGGCCTGTCTCTTATACACATCTCCGAGCCCACGAGACCGTACTAGATCTCGT
>URYM01000038.1 GCA_900552095.1 uncultured Blautia sp.
GTCTCGTGGGCTCGGAGATGTGTATAAGAGACAGCTGTTACCGTCCGGGACACGCAGACTATACCTTTGAAAAAAAGTACGGGATCCGCGACTACCGGGGCGGCGGCCGCTCCTCCGGACGGGAGACCATCGGCCGGGTAGCGGCAGGCGCTGTCGCCTCCCTGATTCTCTCCGCCCTTGGAATCACTGTGACTGCCTATACCAGGTCGATCGGAGCTGTCTCCTGTTCTTCTTTCAGCAGGGAGGAAATCCAAAAGAATCCTCTTTTTATGCCGGACGCCAAAGCCGCCGCCAGAGCTCAGGAAATCCTGAATTTCTACATGAGCCGTCAGGACTCTGTGGGCGGGATCATTGAATGTGTGGCAGAAGGACTGCCCGCCGGCCTTGGCGATCCCGTTTTTGACAAGCTGGACGCTCTTCTGGGACAGGCTATTTTCTCCATCGGCGCTGTAAAAGGGGTAGAGATCGGGGACGGTTTCGGTGCAGCCCTCGCCACCGGAACCACCAACAATGATCCTTTCCGGATTAATCTGGCCGGCAAAACTGAAAAATGTTCCAACCATGCCGGAGGGGTCCTGGGAGGAATCAGTGACGGAAGCCCTCTGATCGTGCGCGCCGCCATCAAACCCACCCCTTCCGTCGCCGCCGACCAGCCCACCGTCACCACCGACGGAAAAGAAAAGCTGCTCTCCATACACGGACGCCATGATCCGGTGATCGTCCCACGGGCCGTCGTCGTCGTAGAATCCATGACTGCCCTGGTGCTTACCGATCTGCTTCTTGCAGATCTGGGAGACCGGATGGACACCCTTCTCCAGGTGTGGGGAAAAGAAAGATAAAACTGCCGCGGGCTTATACCCGCGGCAGACTCTTTTTTCCGTTCTTTCTTTTTTATTCTTCCGTTCCCACTTCTGTGATCAGGATACAGTTTGGCGTATCCACCTTCATAGGCTTTCCCTTCATCACCAGAACATTTTTCTCATAATCAATGGTAAACGTGGTGATGCTGTTAGACTCGTGATTCACCGATGCAATATGTTTTCCATCTGGAAAGAGCCCCAGCGCTTTGGGATATTCCCCGCTGATGGGCAGGGCAAACTTCTTCGTCAGCATACCGTTCTGCGGATCGATCGAGAACATGGCCACCGAATTATCTCCCGCAGTGGAAGAAAACAGATACTTCCCATCAGGGGAGATCGCCAGTGCCTCCGCCGCATCGTGGAGAATGTCCAGCTCATCGGAAAGCGTATCGATCTTCTGGATCCGCTCGAATTCCGGAAGATTTCCCTCTCCATTATAAGAGTACACCGCCACTTCATTGCTCAGTTCAAAGAGGATATACGCATACTTTCCATCGGCGGAGAAAAGCATGGTTCTGGGACCGCTCTCCCTCTTGCAGCGCACAATATCCACCAGTTCCAGCTTGTGCTTCCTCGTATTGATCCGGTACACCTTCACCTGGTCAATGCCGTTATCCACCGCACACAGATATTTATTATCCGGCGTGGGAATCACACAGCTTACATGGGGACGGAAATTCCGCTCCGCCACACTTCCGATCCCTTTATGGAACACACCGTCAAAAATGCTTCCCAAACGCCCGTCCCGATGCGTGTGAACAACCGTCACCTTCCCATCGTGATACCCTGCCACAAAAAGATATTTTCCGGTAGTATCTACCGAGAGATGGCAACCGCGCATTCCCTGAATGCTCACTTTGTTGATATATTCCAGATCTCCGTCGGGAGCCACAGAAAATACCGCCACTCCCTCATCCGAGATCGCGTAAAGATATTTTCCGTTTTTGGAACGGACAATATGAGAGCAGTTGCTCAGAGGAATTTCCTTGCGCTCTGCCATGGTTCCCTCTTTCACGTCCAGATCATACAAATGGATTCCCTGACTGGTTCCGTGGGTATACGTTCCTACATATGCAACATATTTCTTTTCCGCCATAACGAATATCCTTTCCTGTTTCTAAAAAGTTTCCCTTCTCTTCGGGGGCACAGATTGCACTCAATATAAAGTTATTATACCACACTCTTTTTTATTTGACAGCCCTTTTTTGCCGGTTATAATAGAAAGAGAACATCCGGACAGATTCCGCACCAGACCCAATTTATGAAAGGATTTCCCACCATGGAACGTATTTTTGATTACCGGATCCCGCCGTCGGCCTCCGGGCTTACCATTACTCAGTATCTGAAATCTCTTGGCTATTCCCGCCATATTTTAACCCTGTTAAAGCAAAAAGAGGGCAGCCTCTTGCTAAATCAGTCTCCTGCCTTCACAAATGTGCACCTGAAAGAGGGAGACCACCTGCATATCCGCCTGTGGGAAGACGCCGGAGACACCTCCATTCTCCCCGCCCCGGTTCCCTTCTCCATTGTCTGGGAAGATGAGGATCTTCTCGTAGTAAATAAACCTGCGGACACTCCGATCCATCCCTCCATGGGAAACCGGGAAAACACCCTTGCCAATGGTGTACTTTTTCATTATAGCCAGCTGGGAAATCCCTTTGTCTACCGCTGTATCAACCGTCTGGACCGGGATACCACCGGCCTTCTTATCATCGCAAAAAATGCTCTGAGCGGCGCGATCCTCTCTCAAATGATGAAAGACCGCCAGATCCGCAGAACCTACCTGGCCATCGTAAAGGGGATCCCGCCGGAATGCGGCACGATCGATGCACCGATCGGCAGAGTTCCCGGCTCCCTCCTTGAACGCCAAGTGGATTTCCTGCACGGGGAAACGGCCGTCACCCACTTTCAGACTCTGCAGCAGCACAAAGAACTTGCTCTTGTGCAGCTGCGGCTTGAAACCGGACGTACCCACCAGATCCGGGTTCATATGAGCTATCTGGGCTGCCCTCTGATCGGGGATTACCTCTATTATCCTGACCGAAGCCTGATCTGCCGGCAGGCTCTTCACTCTGCCCGGCTGGATTTCCTCCATCCGATCACAGGAACCCCCCTCTCCTTTCTGGCGCCCCTGCCCGCCGATATGGAGCGGGTACTTTTCCTCTCCCGATGACGCACCGCCACTCTGAAAAGAGCCGCAGGATCCTGCGGCTCTTTTCCATATTTCCATTTTCAGACTGCACGGATGCGCGGCACCTCGTCAACGTGGAGATACCTGCTGATACATTTTACCAGAAGATCATGATCCGCCACATGTCCCAGCCCCGAAACTGCCACACTTCCGATCACTCCCACTTCCTCTACCCGGATGGGGAACGCTCCTCCCACAGCCAGGCAGCCGGAAGAATCCGGAATCAGCTCCTCCAGTTCCTTCTCCCTCTGTTTCAGACGCACATACATCTGCAGGCTGCTCTCCTCCGTCAGTTTCACCGTCTGCTGTTTTCTCTCCAGACGCTGTGCATTGATCAGATTGGTTCCGTCCATCCCGTGCTGGAACACGGTGTATCCGTTGTTTAAGCGGATGCTGACTGCCACGCCTGCTCCCAGACGCGCCGCTTCCGCCACGATCTGACAGCCCAGCGCCCAGGAATCCTCATTGGTAAAGTGAGAAAACTGCAGTATCTCTTCCTGCATTTCCAAAACTTTCAGCAATTCTTCCATCGTCATAGCAACAACCTCCTCTTTTCCGGGATCTTACCGGATACGCTCCGGAAATCCCACTTTCTTCTGTACCTTTCTCAGCGTCTTTCCGGCAAAATAGTTTGCTTTCTCCGCATTATTCTTAATCACACTGTCAATGTACGCCTTATCTTTCTCCAGCTCGCGCACCCGCTCCTGAAGCGGTTTTAAAACAGACACCACAGCCTCTCCCACAGCCATCTTGAAGTCTCCATATCCCTTTCCTTCAAACTGGCGCACCACCTGTTCCTGCGTCTCTCCGGTGCAGGCGCTGTAAATATCGATCAGATTTTTCACTCCCGGCTGCTCGTCGCAGTAACGGATCTCACCCACAGAATCCGTCACAGCCCGCTTACATTTTCTCATGATCGTATCCGGGTCATCCATCAGATAAATGCTGCCGTTGGGATTTTCATCTGATTTGGACATCTTTTTGGCAGGATCCTGAAGACTCATGATCTTAGCTCCCACTTTTCCGATATATGCCTCAGGGATTGTAAAAACATCTCCGTAGACATTGTTAAAACGGATCGCCAGATCTCTGGTCAGTTCCAGATGCTGCATCTGGTCAATTCCCACCGGAACCACATCAGCCTGATACAGAAGGATATCTGCAGCCATCAGAACAGGGTAGGTAAAAAGACCCGCATTGATATTATCCGCATGTTTTGCGGATTTGTCCTTAAACTGGGTCATCCGGTTCAGTTCGCCCATATACGTAAAACAGTTCAGGATCCAGGCCAGCTCCGCATGGCCGGATACGTGAGACTGATAATAAATACAGTTTTTCTCCGGATCAAGCCCGGCTGCAATATACAGAGTCAGAAGCGCTCTGGCTCTCTTTCTCAGCTCCGCAGGATTCTGGCGGACCGTAATAGAATGGAGGTCTACCACACTGTAGAAACATTCATATTCGTCACTTAAAGTCAGCCAGTTCTTCAGGGCTCCCAGGTAATTTCCCAGCGTCAGACTGCCGGTTGCCTGCATACCGCTGAACAATACTTTCCTGTCATTCATCATAATCTTTTCCTCACACTTCTTTTCAGTCTTCCTCTTTTTATCTTTTTAGTTTACCATCGTGATCCATCAAAGTCAAGACAGCGGCGGGATTGAAAAAATCCCCCCTCCATGCTATGATTATCCTGAATAAAGAAAAAAATCTGGAGGACTACTGTTATGAATAAAATCGCAAGTTTTACGATCGATCACCTGAAACTGCAGCCCGGTGTATACGTATCCCGCAGGGATCAGGTGGAAAATGCCGTGATCACCACCTTCGACATCCGCATGACTTCCCCCAATGAAGAGCCTGTCATGAATACAGCGGAAATGCACGCTATGGAGCATCTGGGCGCCACCTTTCTCCGCAACCATCCCCAGTGGGGGGACAAAATCATTTACTTCGGCCCCATGGGCTGCCGTACCGGATTCTACCTGCTTCTGGCAGGTGATCTTACCTCCTCCGACGTTCTTCCGCTGATCCGGGAAATGTTCCTTTTCATCCGGGATTTCCAGGGAGACGTTCCAGGCGCCTGCGCCAGAGACTGCGGAAACTATCTGGATATGAACCTGCCAATGGCCAATTATCTGGCAGCTCATTTCTATTCTGACGTACTGGAACATATCACACCGGATCGTCTTACCTATCCGGAATAAGAAAAACAGCCGTAAAAGCAGCAGAAACAGCCCTCGCTGTCCCTGCTGCTCTTTACGGCAGTCAAAAATCTTTCATCTCCGCTTATTTTCCGGTAGTGCTGCCAAAACCGCCATTTCTCACCGCATCAGCAGTATCATCTACCGTAATTCCATACTCAAGGAAAATTCCCTGCATAAACCCTGTCCCTTCCGGAATCTCCACCGTCTTTCCTTCCCGGGAATCATTGGTGATCTTGGCAAAAATATGCCCTTCATTGTCTGAATAAAAATAATCACTGTCAATAATTCCCACCGTATTATTTAACTGCAGACGGTATTTAAAGCCCAGACCGCTGCGGGGATATAACTTCAGCACCCATTCCGGCTCCATCTCAGCCCGGATACCCGTGGGAATCTTCGCAGTCTCACCCGGTTTTAACACAATCGTCTCCGGCGCAAAAAAATCATATCCGGCGCTGCCCGACGTGGCTCTTCTGGGAAGCTTGATTTTCTCATAAATTTCCCGGATTCTTTCTTCCCTGCTCTCTTCAAAAGTATCTCTCCAGGAAACCAAAAACTGCTCCCAGCTCACTCTGTGAAATTTTGCAATTTTTCTCATATTCTCTCCTCATCTAAGCATGAAGCACAACCTGCCCCAGTTCCAGGCTTTTCGGCACATTGATCACCCGCTGATTATAACTGCCTTTCCACTTCAGAGTCAGATCCTTTTTCTCCGGCTCAAAACGGCCATCCACCAGGACATCCAGATACTTCATAATCTCCCATTCCCGGATCTCTTCCCAGAGATATCCGGTGTAAAGCCAGATGGTTTTCTTCGGATAACGGCTGCGGATCTCCTTTGCCAGAGCCGTCACCTCTTTCAGATTTGCTTCATGAAGCGGATCTCCACCGCTGAACGTAATTCCCGCCGTATAATCTTTCTCCAGCTGTTCAAAAATCTCTTCCCTGGCTTCCCCGTCAAAGAGAATTCCCCCGTCCGGGTCCCAGGTGATGGGATTCTGACACTCCCTGCAATGATGGCCGCAGCCTGCTACCCAGAGCACAACCCGCAGCCCGTCACCATTTAGCATATCGTCCTTCGTAATATTATGATATCTCATACTCTACTCCCAAAAAACGCTGCCGCATAACACATCGGATGCATTATGCGGCAGTCTGCTCTTCTCTGAACCGTTTTTCCTATTTCGTCTCTTCCGGAACGTCTTTCATACTGAAGCTGAATCTGCCCATCTTGTCCTTGCCCATACAGATCACCTTCACTTTATCTCCCAGCGTGAGCACATCTTCCACCCGGTTGATCCGCTCTTTGGCAATCTTGGAGATATGAACCAGTCCCTCTTTGCCCGGCGCAAATTCCACAAAAGCGCCAAACTCTTTAATACTTACTACTTTTCCCTCAAAGATCTGTCCTGCCTCAAACTCGGTGACGATCGTTTTAATATAATTTACAGCCTGATCCATCATCGCCTGTTCGGTTCCGCAGATGGAAACAGCGCCGTCGTCGGTGATATCAATTTTCACACCGGTCTCGTCAATAATCGCATTGATGGTCTTTCCTCTCTGTCCAACCACCTCGCCGATCTTCTCCGGATCGATCTGGATCTGAATGATCTTGGGCGCATATTCGTTTACACTCTCCCGAGGAGCTGCGATGCAGGGAGTCATAACCTCATTAAGGATATACTCTCTCGCTTCTTTTGTTCTGGCGATCGCCTCCTCGACAATCGGGCGGGTCAGGCCATGGATCTTAATATCCATCTGGATGGCAGTGATTCCATCATGGGTACCTGCCACTTTAAAATCCATATCTCCGAAGAAATCTTCCAGTCCCTGGATATCTGTCAGAACAATGTAATCGTCATCTGTCTCTCCGGTCACCAGACCGCAGGAGATTCCGGCTACCTGTTTCTTAATCGGCACGCCCGCTGCCATCAGGGACATGGTAGAAGCACAGATACTTGCCTGGGAAGTGGAGCCATTGGATTCAAAGGTCTCAGACACCGTACGGATCGCATAGGGGAACTCTTCCTCGGTGGGCAGTACAGGAACAAGCGCCCGCTCTGCCAGCGCTCCGTGGCCGATTTCACGGCGTCCCGGTCCTCTGGAAGGCTTGGTCTCTCCCACAGAGTAGGACGGGAAATTATAGTGATGCATATATCTCTTGGAAGTTTCAAACTCATCCAGTCCGTCCAGCCTCTGCGCTTCGGAAAGGGGAGCCAGGGTCGTGATCGTACAAATCTGAGTCTGTCCTCTTGTAAACATGGCAGAACCATGTACTCTGGGGATCAGATCCACCTCCGCTGCCAGCGGACGGATCTGGGTGATCTCACGTCCGTCCGGACGCTTGTGATCCTTCAGGATCATCTTGCGGACGGTCTTCTTCTGATACTGGTAAACCGCATCAGGGAGCAGAGACAGCCACTCTTCATTCTCATCAAAAGCCTCTTCCAGCTTCGCTGTAACCTGACGGATATTTTCCTCTCTGGTCTGTTTGTCATCCGAGAAGACAGCTTCTTCCATCTCTTCCGGCGTCACTACCTTTTTGATCGCCTCAAAAAGTTCTTCCGGAACAGCACAGCTTTCATAGCTGTGTTTTTCTTTTCCGCACTCTGCCACGATGGTATCGATAAATTTAATGATCTCCTGGTTCACTTCATGTGCCTTAAAGATCGCCTCGATCATCTTCTCCTCCGGGATCTCGTTGGCGCCTGCCTCGATCATGATTACCTTTTCCCTGGTAGAAGCCACAGTAAGCTGAAGATCAGATACAACCTTCTGAGCCAGCGTGGGGTTTACAACCAGCTCTCCTGCGATCATTCCGATCTGGGTAGCTGCACAGGGACCGTCAAAGGGAATATCGGAAATGCAGGTTGCGATAGAAGAACCCAGCATAGCCACAACTTCCGGATTACACTCCGGATCCACAGACATTACCATATTATTTAACGTCACATCATTGCGGTAGTCCTTGGGGAACAGCGGACGCATGGGACGGTCGATCACACGGGAGGTTAAGATAGCATGCTCACTGGCCTTTCCTTCCCGCTTGTTAAATCCTCCGGGAATCTTCCCCACGGCATATAATTTTTCCTCATATTCCACACTTAAGGGGAAGAAATCGATACCCTCACGGGGTTTCTCAGATGCAGTCGCCGTGGACAGCACGGTGGTATCACCGTAATGCATCAGTGCGGCGCCGTTGGCCTGCTTTGCCACACGGTCAATATCTACGGTCAGGGTTCTGCCTGCCAGTTCCATAGAAAAACTCTTGTACATACTTGTCTCCTTTTTCTTTTATCCTTTTTCCTTCCGTCAGAAAACACCGAAACTACTGAAAAACCCACTTATCCTCACCTGCAAATGGGCTTTTCAGTGGTCCCGGGGCCATCTTCCTGGCAGAAGTCTTTTTATAGAAATGGGGTGGAAAAATTTCCACCCCCTCTACACACAATTACTTTCTCAGACCCAGTCTCTCAATTAAAGAACGGTATCTCTCAATATCTACTTTTTTCAGATATGCCAGCAGACCACGTCTCTGACCAACCATTTTCAGCAGACCTCTTCTGGAATGATGATCTTTGTGGTTGTTCTTCAGATGCTCGGTGAGCTCGTTGATTCTTGCGGTCAGAACTGCTACCTGTACCTCCGGTGAACCGGTATCTCCAGGTGTTCTCGCATACTCATTCATAATTGCCTGTTTCTTCTCTTTAGAAATCATGGTTTTGTTTCCTCCTGAAATAATTTTAATTACCGCCTCTGACTAAGCAATGGCCGGAGTGTCCGATTCCTGAGTCAGGGCTGAACTCATACCATTAGAGTATAGCACAGGGATTTCCCGATGTAAATACTTTCCTTATGAAAAATATTTATTGTATCAGTGACACTGCCCAGCATGCATTTTTCTCCGGCATATCTGAGATCACGATTCCCGTCTTCTCATCGTTGGCGTGAATCACCCTTCCCTCCCCGATACAGAGTGCCACATGATAAACGCGTCCGTTCCTGCTGTAAAAAACAAGATCGCCCGCTCTTGCTTCCCCGACAGAGATTTTTCTTCCCTCCTCTGCCTGTTCTGCGCTGGTTCTGGGCAGCGAGATCCCATACTGCTCAAAGACTGTCTGCACAAATCCGGAGCAGTCCGCGCCTTCCGTAAGGCTTGTCCCTCCCCAGACGTAGGGATTCCCTTCAAACTGACAGGCAAACTCCACAATCTGGCGGCGCAGAAGAGTTCCGCTCAAGTTTGAAACAGGGCCGGTGGCCGACAGCGCCTCCTCAAAACCAGTTTCTCCGGAATCCCCCTCTTTTAGCACCTGTCCCACCGGAAGGTTGTCCTCTCCGATCTCATGCACAAGAAGCCAGGCTTCTTCCTCCTGATACAGAGCCTCCTCCGGCACATAGCCGGAAAGTTCTCCGGAGAGAATCCGGCACCAGCCATCTTTTTTCTCCTGAATGTAACAGATCCCATGTTCCGGAAGGCCGCCGAGCAGTGGAGCAGCTTCCTCTGCTCTCTGCCTTACTTCCAGCCAGCTTCCTTCGTGTACTACTCCGTAATTGCGGATTTTCTCTCCGGGACCCGCCGTCTCTGTCTCTGCCCTGGCTTCCCCGGGAAAGAAAAGAAACGCGCCGATAAAAAGTCCCGCTGTAAGAAGCTTTTTTCTTCTTACCATACAGGCCTCCTGAATTTGTTACAATTTTGTTACATCCTTAGTATAACATACTGCCCGGTTCCGTCAATAAAAAGTGTTCGACAAAATCTCCCTGCCTTTTTCTATATCCCGTTCCAGCTGTTCCCGCAGCGCTTCCACACTGGGAAAACGCACCTCCGGACGGAGCATCTGCAGAAGCTCCACCCTGGCCTGTGCTCCATAGAGATCTTCCTCACAGTCATAAAGATACGTCTCAATTCCCACAAAATCCCCATCCACCGTAGGCTTGCATCCCAGATTGCTGATCCCCTTATATTCTTTTCCCCGGATGTGAATCCTGGAAATGTATACGCCAAAAGGCGGAAGAATCTTCCGCTCATCCGGAATCTGATTGATCGTGGGAAATCCCAGCTTTCGTCCCAGCTGTCTTCCCCGCACGACCGGCCCCTGGATCTCATAGGCATATCCGAGGAGTTCTCTCACCAGCGCCATATCTCCCGCTCTCAGCGCTTCCCGGATCCAGCTGCTGCTGATTGCCCGCCCCTGAAAAGTCTCTTTTTTCAGAATTTCCACATCAAATCCATAACGGGGTCCCAGCTCCTGCAAAAGTTCCGGCGTTCCCTTTCTTTTGTGTCCGAAATGAAAATCCTCCCCTACCACAAGATGGGCCGCTCTCAGCTGCCCTGCCAGGATCTCCCGGACAAATACCTCTGCCTCCATATTCCGGATCTCTTCCCGGAACGGGCAGGCGATCATGCAGTCCACCCCCAGATCGCGCGCCAGCCGCGCTCTCTCCTGAGGTGTGAGCAGCATCTCCTTCGCCCCTTTTCCCAGAAGCGCAAGGGGCGTCACATCAAAAGTAAAGATGACTGTCTCAAAGCCATCTTCACCAAATTCCCGTATCCGATTCACCAGTTTCTGATGCCCCCGGTGCAGCCCGTCAAACTTTCCCAGCGTAACCGCACTTCTTCTTTCCAGAGAAAAATCCAGGGTATCTGTTATATATTTCATCTCTGTCTCTTATACACATCTCCGAGCCCACGAGACCGTACTA
>URYM01000039.1 GCA_900552095.1 uncultured Blautia sp.
CCCTGATTAAGAGTCAGGTGCTCTACCAACTGAGCTAATCGCGCTTATGGATTTGTTTTCGTCATTTCCTTGACGCAAAAATTATTATACTCGAAGTCCCGGCAAAAAGCAAGCATTTTTTCGAAAAATTTTTAAAAATTTTCCGGGGATTTTTCCGAAAGCGAAAAAGGGACGGATTTCCAGGCTTTTCAGGGAGAAAAAAGATGCCGCAAAATGTATAAAAATGGAACTGATACATTTTGCGGCAGGATGCTATTTCTTTTTTCGCTTTGGTTCGCTTAAGAGCTGTTCCAGCTCTTTCAGGTTTTTCCAGATCACAAGTCCCCGGCTGCCGGGGCGCTGCCGTTCATAGATCCAGGCAGCCAGGGAACGCTGAAATCCTTTAAACTGTCCCATAGATGTCCTGAAAAAATTTTTCTTCCTATATTATATGCGTGCGGTCTGCGATAAGTTTATGGATGGGATTGCCCTGGGAAGAAAATTTCTCTTCATACTCGGTCATAACATTTCCCTCGCAGAGAGCCAGGTTATGGTGGAGATCGAAGGTGTGGGCTTTCAGGTTCCAGCCGGCTTCTTTTACCTCTTCCAGAGAAAATTCAAACAGAGGCCGGTTGTCTGTCTTGAAATGAATTTCACCTTCCGGAGTTAAGATCTGATCGTAACGCGCCAGAAACTGACGGGAGGTAAGGCGGCGTTTGGCATGGCGCTCTTTCGGCCAGGGATCGGAGAAGTTCAGATAGATCCGGTCTACTTCACCTGGGGCAAAAACCTGGGGCAGCTCCCTGGCATCCATGCGGATAAAATAAAGGTTGGGAAGTTCTTCTTCCTGCTCTCTTTTCTGCAGAGCCCGGAGAAGGACACTGTCGTACATTTCAATTCCGAGATAGTTCACGTCCGGATTCCGGCGGGCCATTTCCATGAGAAACTGCCCCTTTCCCATTCCCACTTCAATATGAAGGGGGTGGCGGTTTTGAAAGACCTGGTTCCAGCTGCCCCGCTTACTTTCCGGTTCTTGTACCACGAAGGGGCTTTCGCTGATTGCTTCCCTGGAACCCGGTATATTTCTCAGTCGCATTGCATTTTCTCTCCTTTTTTAACGGTATATTTGAAGGTTTCAACCTTTTATCAGCTGCATATCATTTCTTTTAACTGGGCGGCAGCCATGCTCAGCTTCTGTTCCCTGTCTTCCAGCAGGTAGATTCCCCGCGGAGGGATCTCTTCTTCCAGATGAAGTTCTACCACAGAACCCTTCTCAAGCCCGGACTCCGCGATTTTCCGAGGAAGGAAACCGATCCCGAGATTATGTGTCACGATTGGCAGGATCAGATCCGCGGCGGCAGCTTCAATATCGGGTTCTGCGGTGATCCCGTGTTTTAAGAGCAGGTCATCATAGAATGCTCTCGTCTTGGTACCTCGAGATAGAAGGATCAGAGGGTAACGTTTCAGATCCTGGAAATGCAGAGTGCGTTCTGCCAGACGGCGGAAGCGGGAACCTCCGATCAGAATGTCGTGGAAATGGCCGACCACTGTTTTCTGCACCTTATTTTCCACATCCACAGGTCCGCTCACTACGGCCAGCTCGATTTCCCGGTTTTCCAGCATTTCCATGGCCTTCGGGGTGATGCAGTTCTGAATTCGGATCTTGATTCCGGGGTATTTGGCGCGGAACAGTTCCAGTTTCTCAAATAAGAAGCAGTGCAGAGCCGTTTCGTTGGCGCCAATCTGAATACTGCCTTCCTCCAGTCCGCATTCCCGCTTCAGAAGAGCCTCTCCGGCCAGAATTTCCTCATAAGCCACCCGGATATGCTGGTAGAGATCCAGCCCTTCCGGCGTCAGAGTCACGCCCTTCTGGGTTCGGGTAAAGAGGGTGCAGCCCAGATCCTGTTCCAGAAGCTTGATTGTGCGGGAGACGGAAGGCTGAGAGGACATTAAGATTCCGGCTGCCCGGGTGAAACTGCTGTATTTTGCTACATAATAAAAGATTTTATAGTACTCCAGATTGGATGCCACCGCTTCACCTCCATAGAATTTTGATATGGACTTCATCGAATATTATTATTTTCTATTATGTCGAAACTATAGTATAATACACGGACGAAAGAACTGCAAGCTCTAATTAGGGCGAAAGGAGTAATATGGAATCTGTTATAACCAAGCTTTCTGAAATAGAAATTGCCGCGGAGCGGATCATGGATCAGGCTCAGCAGCAGAAGAAAGAACTGGAAAGTGAAATGGAAAAACGCTCTGCCCAGTTCGACGTTCAGGTGGAGGCTGAGACCGCAGAGCGGCTGGAAAAGCTGCGCTGTGACCTTCAGGCTCAGATGGAGAAAGAACTTGACTTCTTAAAGAAGGGAGCAGAGCAGGCGCAGGAGACTCTGGAGAAGGCTTATCAGCAGAAGCATGAGCAGCTCTCTGAGGGGATCTTTAATGAAATCATAAGGATGTGATATTATGGGAGGCTTACTTGCCTACAGTGGTCTGACCACAAAAATACGTGCCATGCAGAGCCGTCTGATCACCAATGAGCAGTATAACAGCATTGTTCAGCTTTCTACAGTCACAGATGTAGTGGAGTATCTGCGCCGGATCCCTTCCTACGATGATGTACTCGCCGATCTTACGGAAGAGGAACTGCACCGGGGAAGGATCGAACGGCAGCTTCGGAGATCTATTTACCGGGACTTTACCAAGATCTATCAGTTTTCCAACGGAAAGCAGAGGAAGTTCCTGGATCTTTATTTTCGGAGATATGAGATTATCTTTATCAAAAACTGCTTAAACCGGATCATGGATTACGGCAGTGCCCGGCTTGCCATGACCGGGTTTGAGGAGTTCTTCCGGAAACATTCAAAGCTGGATCTGGAAAAGCTGATGAATTCTTCTACTTTGGATGAATTTGTGGCAAACTTAAAGGGAAGCGACTTTTATACGCCGCTGATCCGTCTGCAGAATGTGGAGAATCCCACGCTCTTTGACTACGAGATGGCGATTGATCTCTATTATTTCAATCAGATCTGGAAACAGAAGGACAAGTTCTTCCGAAAGAAAGATCTGGAGGAGATGACGCTGGCTTACGGCAGCAAATTTGATATTATTAACACGCAGTGGATCTACCGCTGCAAAAAGTATTACCACATGGACAGCACGGATATCTATGCGCTGCTGATTCCGGTGTACTACCGGCTTAAGCCGGAGACGATTACCCGTCTGGTGGAGGCGGAGAGCCTGGAGCAGTTTGATGCTGTGATGGCGCAGACTTACTATGGAAAACATTATGACAACTTCTCCACGGCAGAACTGGATAATCTCTATGTATATGTGATGAAGCACATTCTGGCGGCAGAATCCCGGCGGAATCCCTACTCCATTGCTACGCTGTACTGTTACCTCTACTTTAAGGACCATGAAGTGCAGCGGCTTACGATTGCTCTGGAGTGCGTTCGATATAAAGTGCCTCCGGCAGAGGCAATCCAATATATTATGAAAGCTTAGGCTTTCCGGGAGGTGTTTACAAGTGATAGAAAAAATGAAGTTTTTAAGCATCACCGGACCGAAAGCAGACATTGACCGGGTTGTGGATCAGTATCTTTCCAAGTATGAGATTCATCTGGAAAATGCACTGGCCAGCCTGCAGAGCGTGCAGAGCCTGACGCCTTATATTCAGGTGAATCCTTACCGGGATACCCTGAACAAGGCGGAGGAACTGGTAAGTCTTCTGCAGGATACCGGAACGGAGCCCGCGTCCGTCTCCTTAAAGGAAGCGGCGGAGCTGGTGGAGGAGCTGGATCAGAAGCTTGCCCGGTTCAATGAACAGCGAAAAGGTCTGGAGGAGCAGCGCCAGAAGGTGGTGGATCAGCTGGAGGCGATCAAGCCGTTCCAGGGACTGTCCTTCGATCTGGAGGCGATTTTGGACTTTAAGTTTATTAAGTTCCGTTTTGGAAGGATTCCGAGGGAATATTATTCCAAGTTTGAAAATTATATTTACTCGAATTTTGACACCCTGTTCTGCAAATGTCTTTCTGATGATGAGTATATATGGGGTGTGTATTTCTGTCCCAAGTCAGAGGCGATCAAGATCGATGCGATCTACGCTTCCATGCATTTTGAGCGGATCTACATTTCCGAAGAGTTTCACGGATCTCCCGAGCAGATCTATCATGATCTGATGGAGGATCTGGATCAGGTCAACAGGAGCCTGGAGGAGAATAAGGTAAGAGCTCAGGAGCCATTGACAGCCTGTGCGGCCCGTCTTCTGGGAGCCCGGGACAGACTGGCCTCCCATTCTCAGAACTTTGATGTGCGCCGTCTCGCGGCCTGCACAAAAGAGAAAAGGGAAGTGTTCTATATCCTCTGCGGCTGGATGACGCAGAAGGATGCGTCCGCTTTCCAGAAAGAGATTGAGGTGGATGAGTCTATTTACTGCTTTATCGAGGAGGGGGTGGATCACCATGAGTCCGAGCCTCCGGTAAAACTTAAGAATCCCAGGCTTTTCAAACCCTTCGAGATGTACGTGAAGATGTATGGTCTTCCTTCCTATAATGAAATGGATCCGACCATTTTTGTGGGACTTACGTATTCTCTGATCTTCGGCGCCATGTTCGGCGATGTGGGACAGGGACTGCTGCTTTTGATCGGCGGCGCTCTCCTCTACCATTTCAAGAAGATCACCCTGGCGGCGATCATCAGTCTGGCGGGAATCTTCTCTACCTTCTTTGGATTTATGTTCGGAAGTGTGTTTGGATTCGAGGATCTGATTCCGGCGGTCTGGTTAAAGCCGGTGGAAGCGATGACAATGGTTCCCGGACTGGGAAATATGAACACGGTTTTCGTGGTGGCGATCGTCTTCGGTATGTTCCTGATCCTTACTACCATGGTGCTCCATGTGATCAATGCGGTGAGAGCTCATGATATTGAAAATATTCTCTTTGACCAGAATGCGCTCTGCGGTCTTGTTTTCTACGGATCTCTGGTAGCCGTGGCGCTTTTATTCCTGACCGGCCATAAGCTGCCGGCAGCGGTAGTCCTGGGCGTGATGTTCGGGATTCCGCTGATCCTGATCATGCTGAAAGAACCGCTGACCCACCTGGTGGAGAAGAAATCTCCTGTGATCGAGGGCGGAAAAGTGATGTTCTTTGTGCAGAGCTTTTTTGAGTTATTTGAGGTAATGTTAAGTTACCTTTCAAATACACTTTCCTTTGTCCGTATCGGCGCTTTTGCCGTGAGCCATGCTGCCATGATGGAGGTTGTGCTCATGCTGGGAGGCGCTGCGGAGGGCGGTTCCATTAACTGGATCGTCATTGTGCTGGGCAACCTGTTTGTCTGCGCGATGGAAGGCCTGATCGTGGGAATCCAGGTACTCCGTCTTGAGTACTATGAGATGTTCAGCCGTTTCTACCGCGGAAGCGGAAGGGAATTCAAACCGTTTTTAAAGAAAAAGGCAGAAAAAAACTAAAAAAGAAACAGGTATAATTAAGGAGGATTAAAAAATGAACACATTAATTCAGTTTACCGTAGCAGCAGCATTGATCTTGAGCATTATCCTTCCCATGGGATACTTCCTTCTGGGAGCAAAGACAAAGAAACGTTATAAAAAATCTCTGGCATTCAACTGCTTTGGTTTCTTCGGCGCCCTGCTGGTGGGAACTATGATGATGTTTGCCGGCGCAAGTTCTGTACATGCGGCAGCAGCCGATAACGGCGCAGCTCTTGCAACAGGTCTGGGCTACATTGGTGCGGCTCTGGTTACCGGTCTGTCCGGTATCGGTTCCGGTATCGCCGTTGCTTCCTCTGCAAGCGCAGCTCTGGGTGCGATCAGTGAGGACGGATCTCTGTTTGGTAAGTCCATGATCTTCGTAGCCATGGCCGAAGGTATCGCCCTGTACGGTCTGATTATTTCCTTCATGATTCTTGGTAAATTATAAAAGGTGGAATTTCCATGAAAATGTATCTGATCAGTGATAATGTGGACACTCAGACCGGCATGCGGCTGGCAGGGGTGGAAGGCGTGGTGGTGCACACCCGCGAGGAACTGGGAGAGGCGCTGGAGAAAGCCCTCTCGGACAAGGAAGTGGGGATTCTCCTGCTGACAGAGAAGTTTGGCCGGGAATTTCCTCAGCTGATCGACGACGTGAAGCTGAACCATAAGCTGCCGCTGATCATTGAGATCCCGGACCGCCACGGCACAGGCCGGAAGCCTGATTTTATCACATCGTATGTCAATGAAGCAATTGGACTGAAGCTGTAGAGCAAAAAGACAGAACAAAGAAGGTGAACAGATTGACCACGGAAGAAAAGTTACAGAATTTCTATACTGCTTCCATCGAGAGCGCCCAGAAAGATGCGCAGGCTCTGCTGGATGAGCATAAAGCTGCCCTGGATAAGATCTTTCAGGAGCATCAGGAGATGAAAAACCGTCAGGCAGAGGCGGAACTGAAAGCGGAAGCAGATAAGATCAAGCGGGAGACAAACAAGAAAATCTCAGCCGCACAGCTTGCGATCAAGCGCAGCCTTTCCAAAAAGCAGGAAGACTTAAAAGAGCAGCTTTTTGTGGAAGTGAGAAATAAACTGACCGCCTATATGGACACGCCGGACTATGAGCAGTTCCTGTATCAGAAATGCCGGCAGGCCATGGAGTTTGCCGCCGGGGAAGAAGTGATCCTCTATATCGACCAGGCGGATTCCATCCACCAGCATTCTCTGATGCAGAAGCTGGGTGTGAAGCCGGAACTGTCCAGGGAGATCTTCATGGGCGGTATGAGGGCAGTGATCCCCTCAAAAAATATTTTGATCGACAATTCTTTTAAGACCCTGCTGGCAGACGCCCAGGCCCGTTTCACATTTCAGGACGGAGGTATGAAGCAATGAGAAAGACTGGAACCATTTACGGGATTAATGGCCCGGTTATCTATCTGAAAGGCAATACCGGTTTCCGTATGTCTGAGATGGTCCATGTGGGAAAGGAGCATCTGGTGGGCGAGGTGATCGGCCTTGATAAGCGTCAGACTACCATTCAGGTTTTTGAGGAGACTACAGGGTTAAAACCGGGCGAGACGGTAGAGGCCACGGGAGATGCCATCTCCGTTACGCTGGGACCGGGGATCCTGCACAATATTTTTGATGGAATCCAGAGACCCTTAAGTGAGATCGCAGCCCAGTCCGGCAGCTTTATCAACAGAGGTGTGAGTGTGGATTCTCTGGATACGGAGAAGAAGTGGAAGGTACACATCACCGTATCTGAGGGAGAGCAGGTCAGCGGGGGAACTGTGATCGCTGAGACGCAGGAGACGACTTCCATCCTTCATCGGTCCATGGTGCCGCCGAATCTGAGCGGCCGGGTGACAAAAGTAGTGGAAGACGGAGAGTATACCATTAAAGATACGCTGATGGTGCTGGAGCTGGACGACGGGACAACGCAGGAACTGACGCTGTGCCAGAAATGGCCGATCCGTATCGCGCGGCCGGTGCTGGAGCGCTATCCCGCATCCAAACCGCTGATCACAGGACAGCGTATTCTGGATACCATGTTTCCCATCGCCAAGGGCGGCACTGCGGCTGTGCCCGGGGGATTCGGAACCGGAAAGACTATGACGCAGCACTCCATTGCAAAATGGTCCGACGCTGATATTATCATTTACATCGGATGCGGAGAGCGTGGAAATGAGATGACCCAGGTACTGGAGGAGTTTGGAGAGCTGATCGATCCCCGTACCGGAAACTCTCTGATGGAGCGTACCGCACTGATCGCAAATACATCAAACATGCCTGTGGCAGCCCGGGAGGCTTCTATTTATACCGGACTGACGCTGGCGGAATATTACAGGGATATGGGATATGACGTGGCCATCATGGCTGACTCTACCTCCCGCTGGGCGGAAGCACTCCGCGAGCTTTCCGGCCGTCTGGAGGAGATGCCCGCTGAGGAAGGATTTCCGGCCTACCTGGCTTCCAGGCTGGCTGCTTTCTACGAGCGTGCCGGCATGATGCATAACTTAAACGGAACGGAGGGAAGCGTGTCCATCATCGGAGCGGTATCTCCCCAGGGAGGCGATTTCTCCGAGCCGGTGACTCAGAATACAAAACGTTTTGTCCGCTGCTTCTGGGGACTGGACAAGTCTCTGGCCTACGCCCGCCATTTCCCGGCGATCCAGTGGCTGACCAGCTACAGTGAATACCTCACAGACCTGGCGCCCTGGTATAAGGATAATGTAAATCCCAACTTTATTGATTACCGCAATCAGATCATGGGTCTTCTGAACCAGGAGAGCAGCCTGATGGAGATCGTGAAGCTGATCGGAAGCGACGTGCTGCCTGATGATCAGAAACTGATACTGGAAATTGCCCGGGTGATCCGTCTGGGCTTCCTGCAGCAGAACGCTTTCCATCCGGATGATACCTGCGTCTCCCTGGAGAAGCAGTTTAAGATGATGGATATTATCCTCTACCTGTATCGGAAATGCCGTGCCCTTGTAACGATGGGACACCCGATTTCCATTCTGAAGGAGGACAATATTTTCGAGAAGATCATTGCCATCAAGTATGATGTGCCCAATGATCACCTGGAACTTTTCGACGATTACAGAGCTGCTGTGGACGAGTTCTACAATAAGGTTCTGGAAAAGAATGCGTAAGGAGGAGCAGTTATGGCAATTGAATATTTAGGCTTAAGCGAGATTAACGGCCCTCTGGTAGTCCTGGAAGGGGTCAAGGACGCTTCTTATGAAGAGATGGTGGAGTTCACCGTGGACGGAAAAGAGAAGAAGCTGGGCCGTATCGTGGAGATCTACGAGGATAAGGCGGTCATCCAGGTTTTTGAGGGATCGGAAAATATGTCCCTGGACAATACGCATACCAGGCTGAGCGGGCGTCCCATGGAGATCGCCCTCTCCCCGGATATTCTGGGACGTACCTTTGACGGTGTGGGAAATCCCATCGACGGGCTGGGACCGGTGGTGTCTGACACCCGTGTAAATGTAAACGGCCTTCCCTTAAATCCGGTGACCCGGGAGTACCCGCGAAATTATATCCGCACCGGCATTTCCGCGATTGACGGGCTGACCACCCTGATCCGTGGACAGAAGCTGCCAATCTTCTCCGGAAATGGCCTTCCCCATGATAAGCTGGCAGCGCAGATTGTGCAGCAGGCTTCTCTGGGAAGCAATTCTGATGAAAAGTTTGCAATTGTCTTTGCCGCCATGGGTGTAAAATATGATGTGGCAGAATTTTTCCGCCGTACCTTTGAGGAGAGCGGCGTTTCCGATCACGTAGTCATGTACTTAAACCTGGCGAATGACCCGGTGGTGGAGCGTCTGATCACGCCGAAGGTGGCGCTGACTGCGGCGGAATACCTGGCATTTGAGTGCGGCATGCACATCCTGGTTATCCTGACAGATATTACCTCCTTCTGCGAGGCTATGCGTGAGGTTTCTTCCTCCAAGGGAGAGATTCCTTCCCGTAAGGGTTATCCGGGTTATCTCTACAGTGAACTGGCAACGCTCTATGAGCGCGCCGGCATTGTGCGGGGCAAGAATGGTTCTGTAACGCAGATCCCCATTCTGACCATGCCTAACGATGATATTACCCATCCCATTCCCGACCTGACCGGATATATTACGGAGGGGCAGATCGTACTGGACCGCCAGCTTCACGGACAGTCCATCTATCCGCCCATTAATGTGCTTCCCTCCCTGTCCCGTCTGATGAAGGACGGTATCGGAAAGGGCTATACCCGGGAGGATCATCAGGCAGTGGCGAATCAGCTTTTCTCCTGCTATGCGAAGGTGGGAGATGCCCGTGCGCTGGCTTCTGTTATTGGTGAGGATGAACTGTCTCCTCTGGATAAGCGTTATCTTGTATTTGGAAATGCTTTCGAGAAGCGATTTGTGGGAC
Source organism: uncultured Blautia sp. (assembly GCA_900552095.1). Lineage (GTDB taxonomy): Bacteria > Bacillota > Clostridia > Lachnospirales > Lachnospiraceae > Egerieimonas. Next base: position 9,886 of record URYM01000039.1, read on the forward strand.
AGGGGATTTTTGAGAACAGGACAATAGAGCAGACCCTTGATATAGGCTGGGATCTTCTGGGGCTTCTGCCGAAAGAAGAACTGGATCGTATCGACACGAAAATCCTGGATCGCTTCTACCATCCCACAGAGGTGGATCTGGTTGCAGAGGCTCAGGAGGACGTGGCGAAAATGCAGCAGTAAGGGAGGCGTGAACCGTGGATCCAAATACTTTTCCCACCAAGGGAAATCTGATACTGGCCAAAAATTCACTGGCCCTCTCCCGTCAGGGATTTGACCTGATGGATAAAAAGCGGAATATTCTGATCCGGGAACTGATGGGTCTGATCGAGCAGGCCAAGGATATCCAGTCTCAGATCGATACCACGTTCCGCGCGGCTTATGCCGCTCTGCAGCGGGCCAATATGGAGATGGGAATCACAAATGTGCGCTCTATCTCCCACACAATTCCCATAGAGAATACGATCCGGATCAAGACCCGGAGTATCATGGGAACAGAGATCCCGCTGGTGGAGGCAAAGCCGGGAGCAGCCGTTCCCACCTATGCGTTTTACAGCACCCGTCAGTCGCTGGATGAAGCCCGCCTGGCTTTTGAGAAGGTGAAGGAACTGACGCTTCATCTGTCGGCGGTGGAGAATTCTGCCTACCGTCTGGCTTCTAATATCAAGAAGACTCAGAAGAGGGCAAATGCCCTGAAAAATATCACCATTCCTCATTATGAACAGCTGACAAAGGACATCACCAATGCGCTGGAGGAGAAGGAGAGGGAAGAATTCACCCGCCTGAAAGTAATAAAAAGACAGAAAAATAATAAAAAGAAGGCCGGATAAGAATCTGGCCTTGTAAGTTTGATACATCGGATTGCGGACTCTTCGGAGTCCGTTTTCTGT
>URYM01000040.1 GCA_900552095.1 uncultured Blautia sp.
ATCTACACGCGTAAGATCGTCGGCAGCGTCAGATGTGTATAAGAGACAGGTCTGAAACAAACTGAGTTTTCCGCCGGTATTTGCAAGGATTTTATCCTGGAACAATTTTGCATCTCCGGTGGAATATTCGGAGATTTCACAAATTGTTTTTGCTGTTTCCGCAGAAGAGGATTCAGAAACAGGAGGAGCCAGCCGTACCTGTATTGTTACCGGATTGTGATCGGCATACCGGAAACCGGCATCTGTGGTTTTTACTTCCTCCAGAGTCAGGTTGGGGGAGAGTAGAAAGCCATCGATGATATAAAACTGGGTGTCAGGACTCTCAGGATCATAGGGCTGATTCAGGAGACGGCAGGAGGGAACCGTGTGATCCTCCGCCAGGATCCAGTCTTCGGACAGGCCGGACAGATCAAGAACCCCTGGGGTCCACAGATCAGGATTGATGACCGGGTACTGCTCCATATCTTCCCGGGAGAAGGTCTGGTTGAAGTCTCCGCCGGCGATGACATAATTTCCTTTTGCATATTCCTGTTCCAGAAATTCGACAAGAAGTTTTGTCTGGGCGATTTTGCCTTCTCCGCTGTCGTAGGCTTCCAGGTGCAGATTGACCAGCACCAGTTCCTTTTCCGTTCCGGAAACGGGGACTCGATTGACCAGAAGACAGCGTTTCAGCTGTCCGAGACGGACAGGCCAGGAAAAGGCTGTCGGGAGGGCGATTCTCTGAGATTCTGAAGCAGAAAAACTGTTTAGAGAGACAAGGCCGCTTTCGACTTTTCCGATTGTGGGGAGCGGATAGGGGACGTAGTCTACTTTGTAATTGGGAGCGAAAGTGTTCTCGAACTCAGGGAAAGCTTCTGCCAGGTGAGCATACTCATTCACATGATAGGAACGTTTGGAATCCACATCGGTCTCCTGAAGAAAATAGACATCAGAATTTAATTCTTCGATTTGCCGTGTGATTCCGTCCAGATTTGTCCGGATCACATCTTCGGACTTGGGCCGGACATCTTTTCCGCCGTCCATGAAGAAATCGTGATCCTGATCCAGACCGCCGTATCCGATATTCCAGCTTGTCACACGAAGGCTGTCACCTTCTGAAAGAGTGCGGGATCCTTTGCCTTCTATTGTAACTGATTCTGTTTCTTCCGGTTTATATTCCCGGATAGAGAGCCAGATCAGAAGGATAAGAAAAACAGAGACGGCAATAATAAGAAGAACCGCAATCATTTTGAGGATCAGCGCCAGAGGGCGCGGGAATGCATGTTTCATAAATTTAACTCCTTTCTGACTCTTCTGATTATATCATGCGGATGGTGCTGAGTCTACAATTGCGGACTTGCATATGTCCTGATTTTCAGCTAAAATACAGACAGATATAAGGATGATTTCAGGAAAAGAGGATGAAGAATGGATTATATAGTAAGAGCAACTGCAGCGAACGGACAGGTGAGAGCTTTTGCAGCGACAACGAAAGAGATGGCAGAGACAGCCAGGAAGGCTCACAACACCAGCCCGGTAGTGACCGCAGCCCTGGGCCGCCTTCTGACCGGAGGAGCCATGATGGGTGTGATGATGAAGGGAGATAAGGATATTCTGACGCTTCGGGTGAAAGGGGATGGTCCCATTCACGGCCTTACGGTGACAGCGGATGCGAAGGGCAGAGTAAAAGGATATGCGGATCAGCCGCAGGTGCTGCTTCCTGCAAATGAAAAAGGAAAGCTGGATGTGGGAACGGCGGTAGGCAGAGGAGATCTGCAGGTGATCAAAGATCTGGGCCTGAAAGATCCCTATGTGGGACAGGTAGAACTGCAGACAGGAGAGATTGCCGATGATCTGACGTATTATTTCACTGTCAGCGAGCAGGTGCCTTCGGCCGTGGGTCTGGGAGTGCTTATGAATAAGGACAATACGGTACGGCAGGCCGGGGGCTTTATTCTTCAGCTGATGCCTTTTGCCAGCGAAGAAGTGATCTCGGCGCTGGAACTGAGGCTGGCGGCGATGGATTCTGTGACTGAGCTTCTGGATGGAGGCTGTACGCCGGAGATGATTCTGGAGCGTCTTTTGGACGGTATGGAACTGGAGATAAATGAGAAGACGGAGACTTCTTTCTTCTGTAACTGCAGCAAGGAGAGGGTGGCGAAGGCGCTGATCAGTCTGGGAGCAGAAGAATTAAGAAGCCTGATCGCAGATGGAGAGCCGGTAGAACTGGGATGTCAGTTCTGTGCAAGTAAATATGAATTTACTGTGGATGAGCTGGAAGAGCTCCTGAAGCTGGCCCGGTAGAAAGGTGGAAAAATGAGAGACGGATTTTTAAAGGTGGCAGTGGGAACGCCGAAGACTGCGGTGGCAGACTGCAGAAAAAATGCGGATGAGATTTTGCGCTTAATTGGGGAGATGGAGCAGAGAAAAGCGAAACTGATGGTCTTTCCGGAACTGTGCATTACGGGATATACCTGTGGGGATCTGTTCTGGCAGAAAGCGCTTCTGGAGGCGGCAAGAGAGGAGATGCTGCGCATTGCTGCAAAGACGAAGCAGACGGATGCCCTGATCTTTGTGGGCCTGCCTTTTGCTTACGGCGGAAAATTATATAATATTGCCGCGGCACTGAACCATGGGGCGGTTCTGGGACTGATTCCCAAGACTCATCTGCCCAATTACGGGGAATTCTATGAGGCCAGGCAGTTTGCTCCGGCCCCGGAGGAGACGGGGGAGGTGATCCTGGATGGAAAGAAGGTTCCTTTTGGAACCCGGTTTCTGTTTGCCTGTCCGGAGATGGAGGAGCTTACAGTGGCCGCAGAAATCTGTGAAGACCTCTGGGTTCCGGAACCTCCCAGTATCCATCATGCACTGGCCGGAGCAACGGTTCTGGTCAATCTTTCCGCCAGCGATGAAGTGACAGGAAAGGACAGATACCGGAGAAATCTTGTGGCCGGGCAGAGTGCCCGCCTTGTGTGCGCTTACCTTTATGCTACGGCGGGGGAAGGAGAGTCTACAACCGATCTTGTTTTCGGAGGACAGAATCTGATCGGGGAGAACGGTCAGATCCTGGCGGAAGGGAAGCGTTTCGGAAATAAGACCCTGTATGCAGATCTGGATCTTTCTTATCTGACAGGGGAACGAAGAAGAATGACTACCTTTCCGGCAGCGGAAAATGGAGATTACCGCAAAATTGCATTTTCTCTGAAAAAGGAAGAGACTGCTCTGGAACGTTATTTTTCCCCGCATCCCTTCCTGCCGGATGACCGGCATGAGGTGGAGGAACGCTGCGATGAGATCCTGAATATCCAGGCGATGGGACTGAAAAAACGCCTGGAGCATGTACATGGAACGCATGCAGTGCTGGGAATTTCCGGAGGGCTGGATTCTACGCTGGCGCTTCTTGTCACGGCGAGGGCTTTCGATCTTCTGGGACTGCCCCGGGATCAGATTACGGCTGTCACCATGCCCGGATTCGGGACGACAGACCGGACGTATCAGAATGCCTGCGAGATGACCAGGCAGCTGGGAGCTACGTTAAAAGAAGTGGATATTCGGGAAGCGGTGACGATCCATTTCCGGGATATCGGACATGACAGTGAGGTTCATGACGTGACCTATGAAAATGCCCAGGCCAGGGAGAGAACGCAGGTGCTGATGGATATCGCCAACAAAAATGGAGGGCTGGTGATCGGAACGGGAGATCTCTCCGAACTGGCGCTGGGATGGGCGACCTACAATGGAGATCATATGTCGATGTACGGGGTAAATGGATCTGTTCCCAAGACTCTGGTACGGCATCTGGTAAATTACTGGGCAGATACCTGCGGGGAGGAGAAACTTTCTGCCATTTTGCGGGACGTGCTGGACACACCGGTCAGCCCGGAACTTCTGCCGCCCCGGGATGGGGATATTGCGCAGAAGACAGAAGATCTGGTGGGGCCTTATGAACTTCATGATTTCTTCCTGTATTATATGATGCGGGCGGGTTATGATCCGGCTAAAATCTACCGGATAGCAAATCTGGCATTTGCAGGCGTATATGAGGAAGAAACCATCCTGAAATGGCTGAAGAAATTTTACTGGAGATTTTTCTCTCAGCAGTTTAAGCGTTCCTGTCTGCCGGATGGCCCGAAGGTGGGAAGTGTGGCGCTCTCGCCCAGAGGAGACTGGCGGATGCCCAGCGATGCCTGCGTGCGGGTGTGGATGGATCAGCTGGAAAGACTGTAGAGGAAAAGTGCATGAATTATATAGATTTTCACTGTGATACACTGGAACTGTTTGGAAGGGGAGCAGATCAGGGAAGCCTTTTTCAGAACGATAAGGCTGTAGATTTTTCAAAAATGCGGGAGGCAGGCTGTCTGGCTCAGTTTTTTGCTACGTTTCTCCCGGCGGAGGAATGGCGGAGAAAAAACGGGGAGCCGGCGGAGGATGAGAAGTACCGGGAGAACCTGTATCAGGGTTTTCTAAGAGAGATAGAAAAGCACAGCAGCCTGATCGGATTTGCGCGCAGTGCCGGAGAGTATGAAGACAATAAAAGAGCGGGAAAAATGAGTGCTTTTCTTACCTTTGAAGACGGGCGCATGCTCGAGGGAAGGCAGGAAAATCTGGATCGATTCTATGAGCTGGGGTATCGTCTGATCACGTTTACCTGGAATTTTGATAACTGCCTGGGAACAGCGGCGCTGGCCGGGCAGTTTAAAAGTCACAGTCCTGAAGATGTGCCGGAGCGGCAGACTGGTCTGACAGCTTTTGGAAAAGAAACGGTGGAACATATGGAAGAACTGGGAATGATCGTGGATGTGTCCCATGGATCGGATGCTCTGTTTTTTGATGTGGCGGATGTGGCCAGGAAGCCCTTTATGGCCAGTCATTCCAATGCCCGGAGCCTGACGCCGTCCAGGCGGAATCTTACGGATGAGATGATCCGTCTTCTGGGAGAGAGGGGAGGTGTCACAGGACTTAACTTCTGCCCGGGATTCCTGGGCAGGGATCTGGAGCATGAGGAGGGGACAGTTGAACGGATCTGCGATCACATTCTGCATATTCTGGACGTGGGCGGCAGCGAGGTACTGGTTCTGGGCTCCGACTGGGATGGATTCTTCCGGGAGACAGAGGTGCCGGATCCCACGAAGCTGTATCGGGTCTGGGAGGAATTAAGAAGAAGGGGCCTGTCTCAGGGGCAGATTGAGAAAGTTGCCTTTGGGAACGGAGAGCGGATTATACGGGAACTTTTATAGAAAACGGAGGCGGTGCCTCCGTTTTCTGTTTTCAGGATTCCTCCACTTCCGGATGTTTGCAGAATTTCAGAAAATCCTGCATATAGGGGGTCAGATACTTGCTTTTGTGATAAATCAGATTTAGATCCCGTTTCATGGGAGGCGACAGGGGAATCTGGATTACGGTACAGGTTTCAATATCGTTTTTTACCAGAAGATAGGGGAGGATGGCCACACCCAGTCCTTCTGCCACCCCCCGGACGATTGCCTGAGTGCTGGCGCTTTCCCAGCGGATCTGAGGGGTGAGCTGGGAAAGGGAAAAACGGGTATCCAGAATCTTGCGGACGGCGCTTCCCTTTTCCCGGATGAGAAGAGGGAAGGCAAGAAGCTGGGCAAGAGAGATTTCAGGACGATCACAGAGCGGGTGGCCGGGGGGGACAATGGCGCACAGCTCGTCCTGCAGAAAGGGTTCACAGATCAGATCCGGATGAGAAGGAGGAGCTTCGATCAGCCCGATGTCAACGGAATTATTGAGAAGAAGCTGTTCAATTACATCGGATTTATTGATCATGGTATTTATTGTAAGATCCGGATAAAGTTTCTGGAAGCCTTTGATCATTCCCGGGAGAATGTGGGTGCCCAGTGTCATGCTGGCACCCAGTTTCAAAGTTCCGGCGGTATTCCATCCGGCAATGTTTTGTTCCATCTCATCAAAAAGGGAGACAATGTGAAGGGCATAACCGTAGAATCTGCGTCCACATTCTGTGGGATAAATATGCCGGTTCAGTCTCTCGAAAAGCCGGACCCCATAGTATTCTTCCAGTTCCCGGATGGCAAGGCTCACAGAAGGCTGAGCCAGATGAAGTTCCCGGGCAGCTTTGGTGATCCCGCCCTGTCGAAAAACGGCGGTAAAAATTTTCATATGGCGAAGAGTCATGGCGAATTCCTCCTGAAAGATAACGAATTTGTTATGTATCTGATAGAATAAGACTATTTTACTTATGTTTTGTAGAGAAGTATAATAGGAAACAGAAAAATAGTCTACAGGGAAGGAGATTTTTATGGAAAAAGTACCGGAAGCAAACGCTTTGAAAAATCTGACTCCGGGACAGATTTACTGGAAATTATTTACAATAACATTCAGTCTGAGTGCCTGCACCTTCGGCGGCGGATTCGTGATCATCAGTATGATGCGAAAGAAATTTGTGGAGGAACTGCACTGGCTGGAGGAAGAGGAGATGCTGGATATGACTGCGGTAGCACAGTCGTCTCCCGGGGCACTGGGAGTGAATATTGCCATTGTGGTCGGATACCGGCTGAAGAAAGCGGCGGGAGCGGTAATCTGTACGCTGGGGGCGATTCTGCCGCCTCTGATCATCATTTCCATCATCTCAGTATTTTATAATCAGTTCAGGGACAATGCTTACATTGCCGTGGCGCTGCAGGTGATGCGGGCAGGAGTGGCAGCCGTTATCTTTGATGTTGTTCTGGGACTGGCCGGAAATATTTTCAGGACGAAGAGTATACTCTGGATCGGCCTGATGGCTGCGGCTTTTGCCGCCACCTGCTTTTTTAATGTGAGTGCCGTGGTGATCATATTGATTTGCGGGACTGTAGGGCTTCTTCAAATTAAGCATGAGGAAAGAAAGGAGGAGAGGTTATGATCTATCTTCGTCTGTTCTGGGCATTCTTTCAGATTGGGCTGTTTAGTTTCGGAGGAGGTTATGCGGCGGTACCCCTGATTCAGAGTCAGATCGTGGAGACAAATCAATGGATGGAAATGAGCCAGTTTGCAGATCTTATTACGATTGCAGAGATGACGCCGGGACCGATTGCCGTAAACAGCGCCACCTTTGTGGGACAGCAGATGGCAGGGCTTCCGGGAGCGGTAATCTGTACGCTGGGCTGTATTCTTCCGTCTTTTATTATTGTCCTGATCCTGTCTATGCTCTATATGAAATACAGGAAACTGCGCACCATGCAGGGAATTTTAAATGGACTCCGGCCGGCCATTGTGGCGATGATCGCCTCGGCAGGACTGTCTTTGTTTCTGCTGGCAGTTTTTAACGCTTCTCTGTTTGAAATCCGGATCACAGATTTTCGTGTGGTAGAAGCGCTTCTCTTCTGCGTAAGCCTGATTCTGCTGCGCCGTTTTAAGGTTGGGCCAATCCCTGTTATCTTCGGTTCCGGGGTGGCGGGAACACTGATTTATATGATGATGGGAGCGGTGTAAAAGCCGGGATAAGGCTTAACGGCTCTTCCGGTATCTGGCACAGCTGTCCCGCTTCGCGATATAAAAAGGAAGTTCTACTTTCATGGGGAGGCTGTGTCCGCCGCTGATCCGGTCGATCAGAAGACGGGCGGTCTGCCGTCCCAGCTCTTCGATGGGGATATGAACCGTGGTGAGCATGGGATTCATATACTGAGACAGATCAATATCATCCACGCTGATCACCGAGACATCCCGGGGAACATGAAGCTTGGCCTCATGAAAGGCTTTGATGGCGCCGATGGCAGTCAGGTCATTGGCGCAGAAGACAGCAGAGAAATCGCTGTTCTGTTTCAGAAGCATCTGTACCCCCTTATGTCCGCCCTCTGTGGACTGCAGGACATTGGCGGTATTGCGGATGGAAAAAGGGAGATTATGATAAGCCAGCGCATCTTTATATGCACGAAAACGACATTCATTGTTTTGTTCGCCTATATAGGCGATTTTTTTATGCCCTAATTCCAACAGATACGAGATTGCATCCAGACCGGCCTTGTAGCCGTCGCATACAACCTGATCGCATTTGAAGGGAAGTGTGTTCAGCCCCACATAGATAATATTTTTGTACGCTCTGGTGAGAAGCTGCAGCTGCTGTTTGGTAAAGAGATACCGTCCGAAAATGACAAGCCCGCAGACATTATCTCCGCTGGGGCGCAGAGGAGTGGCGGGAGAATTCAGATCAATTGGCCGAAAGGTATGCTTGACCACATAATTGTTGTTGAAAGCTTCCTGTTCCAGGGCACGCTCCAGATCCGCGAAGAAAGGGTCGGTGCTGGGATTTGCGGTCCGGGCCTGGAGACAGTCGATATAGCGCAGCGGTTTTACAGAAGTGTCGGGCAGCGGCGTTTTCCGTTTGAGATTCTGGGCAGAGACATTGGGGGTATATCCGTTTTTCCGCACAACGGCCCAGATCCTGTCCCGTGTTGCTTTGCTCGCTGCACCGTGTTCATTTCCGTTGATTACACGGGAAACGGTAGAGATGGAGACGCCGGCTTCTTTTGCGATATCTTTTAATGTCATAGTCTCTCCTCCGTTTCTCTGTAATCTTATTTTCTGCATGTTATTCGTATTATATGAAAAAAACGCAATAAATGTCAGAAGAAAATACGCAAACGTTTGAGTGAATCATTATTTATGCAGAATTACAAAAATGATAGGATAAAAATGAGAAAATAATATGGAGAATTAAGAAAAATGGAAAAATATGGAGAATTGGACTATGCAAAATTAGACTTTGACAGAGGAAAACGGACCGGTTATCCGGAGACGATTTTTTGTCAAGGAAAAACGATTGCTCAGCTGCGAGGGATTTTCCGGGCTTTTTGGGATGAAAAAATCAACGTTTTGGGTACGCGGGCATCAAGAGAACAGTATGAAAATCTGAAAGAGGAATTTCCGGAGATGGAATACAGGGAGACAGCTTCTGTTCTGATCCTGCAAAGAGAGAAGGTTTGCGGGAGGGGGAGAGTGGCGGTCTGTACCGGAGGAACTGCGGATATTCCGGTGGCGGAAGAAGCTGCAGTCACTGCAGAATTCTTTGGATGTGAAGTGGATCGGATCTATGATGTGGGGGTGGCTGGCATCCATCGGCTGCTGGCGCAGGAGGAACGTCTCCAGAAAGCAGGCTGTGTTATAGCAGTGGCGGGAATGGAAGGGGCTCTGGGCAGCGTGGTGGCAGGGCTGGTGCGCTGCCCGGTGATCGGAGTTCCCACATCAGTGGGATACGGAAGCAGTTTTCATGGTCTTTCTGCCCTTCTTACCATGTTGAATTCCTGTGCAGAAGGACTGGCTGTGGTAAATATTGACAATGGTTTTGGTGCTGGCTATATGGCCGCGCAGATGAACCGGATGATCCTGGAAGGAGGAAAAAAATGAAACGGATTTTATTTTTAGAGGGATATGGAGGAATCAGCGGAGATATGACGGTGGGAGCACTGCTGGATCTGGGAGCGGATCCGGTTTTGCTTAGAGAAACGCTGGAGAAACTTCCGGTGGACGGATATGAGATTAAAATTGAAGAAAAAATAAAAAAGGGCTTTCGGGGCTGTGATTTCGAGGTTCTTCTCCAGGAAGAGCCTCCGCACCACATGCACAGACATTATTGTGATATCCGGAAAATGCTGGAGGAATCCGGGATCGATCCTGAGACAAAGCGTCTGGCTCAGGCTGTTTTTGAGGCGGCAGCCTGCGGGGAGGCCAGTGTTCACGGAATTGACCGGGATGAGGTAGCGTTTCACGAAGTCGGGGCAGTGGATTCCATCGTGGATATTGTTTCAGCCGCGTTTTGCGTTCAGAACCTGGGTGTGGATGAGGTTATGGTATCTGAACTTTGGGATGGCTGCGGGATGATCCCCTGTCAGCATGGAAGGATCCCGGTTCCTGCTCCGGCTACTGCAGAAATCCTGAAGAACAGCAATCTTCCGGTGCGCCTTACTAATATTCAGGGGGAAATGATCACACCTACAGGCGCAGCGCTGGCGGCTGCCCTGAAAACCCGGGAAAAGGAGGAAGGGCCTTATAAGATTGAAAAAATCGGGATTGGATTCGGAAAGAGAGAGTTTCCGCATGTAAACATGCTGCGTGCAATGATACTGAATGAGGAGTAAAAATTGCATTTGATGAACATACAATATACACAAAAAGAGAAAGTAAAAATGAAAACGTTTGTGCAAACCGACGTTGAATGGACGGAAAATGTGGGATAGAGTGAGGGTAAGAGAAAAAGTTATATAAAAAACGAGGAGGTAAAAGACTGTCTCTTATACACATCTCCGAGCCCACGAGACCGTACTAGATCTCGT
>URYM01000041.1 GCA_900552095.1 uncultured Blautia sp.
ACGAGATCTAGTACGGTCTCGTGGGCTCGGAGATGTGTATAAGAGACAGCTATGACTGCGGATGTAGATACGGAGATTTCGGATGAGGAGGCAAATCAGAGCCGGGTTACTCTGGTGACTGTCTCCACAAAAGGAACCGAGAAAGATGAAGAAGGCAATACCATTGCGCTGACAGACGAGGAGAAGGCGGCGAAAAAAGAGCAGGCCGGACAGGTTCTGGAGATGGCAGCGGCAGCGGGGGCGGAAGGGGATCTGGATGCTCTGGCAAAAGAAGTGGACGAGAATCTGAGCGCTTCCGAGAGAACCTACACGACGGCTTCTGCGAAAGAAGAGGGAACGCTGGACGAGGCCGTTCTTGACGCGGCGTCCGGCCTGACGGACGGACAGGTGTACGGGGAAGTCGTAGAGACGGAGGATGGATACGTGGTCGTGCGGATGGACAAGGTGCTGGATGAGGAAGCCACAGAATCCAAACGGGAGAGCATTTTGAATACCAGAAAGCAGGATCTCTATACAGAGACGCTGGACGGATGGGTGGAAGAGATGCCGATCGAGATGGTGGATTCTGTGTGGAAGAAGCTGAAGATCACAGATAAAGAATCTTTCCTGATGAAAACAGCTCAGTCAGAGGAGGCTGCCCAGTAAATCAGGGCAGAGAGGACACAGGAGAGAAAAAGTCCTGCGAAGAAGGGAGACAGATATGACCAGAGAAGAATTTGCCAGACTGGCCGGTGAGGGAGTGATCCTTCTGGATGGGGCCACGGGTTCCAACTTGATAAAAGCAGGTATGCCGAGAGGAATCTCCACAGAACAGTGGGTGCTGGAGCATCCCCAGGTGCTGCAGAAACTGCAGCGGGATTATGTGGAGGCGGGAAGCCAGATCGTGTATGCGCCTACCTTTGCGGCAAACAGAAGCAGCCTGAAGAATTTCGGGCTGGAGGATCAGGTAAAGGAGCTGAACCGGAAGCTGATGCAGATCTGCCGGGAAGGCGTGGGAGATACGGCGCTGATCGCCGGGGATCTCACCACCACGGGGAAGATGGTTCCCCAGGGAGATCTGACTTACGATCAGCTGATCGAAATTTACCGGGAGCAGGCGCAGAGCCTGGCTGAGGCCGGGGCAGATCTTCTGGTGGCAGAGACGATGCTCAATGTGGACGAGACGATGGCGATTCTGGATGCGGCGTCTTCCGTCTGCGATCTGCCGGTTATGTGTTCCCTCACTCTGGAATCGGACGGGACAGCGCTGTATGGAGGCAATGCGGTGGAGGCGGTGACAACGCTTCAGGAGATGGGCGCCTGTGCGGTGGGGCTTAACTGCTCGGTAGGTCCGGATCAGCTGGAAGCGGTGGTTGCCAGTATGAAGCGGGTGGCGCAGGTTCCGGTGATCGCCAAACCGAACGCGGGAATGCCGGTGATCAACGACAGAGGCGAGGCGGTCTATGATATGGATCCGGTTCATTTTGCTGCATCCATGAAGAAACTGATAGAGGCCGGAGCGGGCGCGGTGGGCGGCTGCTGCGGAACAACACCGGAATACATTCGGGAACTGAAGAAGGTTCTGGGAAGATAAAGAGAAAAGGGATATTGTCCGACTTGCGAAAGGCAGGCCGGGCAATATCCCTTTTGTGTTCCATAAATTATGCCATCCTGTGCTGCTGCAGGATGGTGCGCACCGTCTGGTAAAGGTATGGTTTCAGCTCTGACAGAGGAACAGGCTGTTTATATAAGATGGCATTATAGCTGGAACCGCTGATCAGTTCCAGGATAAGATACATCATAACTTCCGGTTCTTTATATTGATAGCGGGCTTTTTCCAGAAGCATCTGAAAAATGGTCAGGATGGCAGGCGTATCATCCCCCGGCGCCTGAAAGACTGAATTTTTCAGGAACCCCCAGCTAAGATGCTTGGATAGGAGAAGAACCAGATTCACATTTGCGGAAAACTGATCCAGAATATGATCGATGATGAAGATCACCTGGTCTTCAAAGTCCGAGACGCGGGCTTTCTCCATGGCCGTGCAGGCATTTTTGAAAACCTGGCTGGCTTCGTGGGCAATCAGGTGATTGCGGATATCCAGCTTGTCTTTAAAATAAAGATAAAAAGTTCCCTTTGCCACGCCTGCATTGTGTACAATATCAGAAATAGAAGTTTTAGAAAAACCATGTTCTATAAACAGCTGAAATGCAGAGTCCAGAAGAGACTCTCTTTTTTGCTGTTTATTTTCATCTACCTTACTCATAACAACAGATCCTTTCTGAAGCGGCCGGTTACAGCCGCTGTACTTATTATAAGAAGGAAAATCCGGAAAAGTCAACCGAAATGAGGGGAAGGTTCCATTTTTGGATAAGTGCATAAAAAAATAAATGACTATTGGTCAATTTTATCTGATTTTCATATTGACCGATGGTCATTTTTGATGTATAACTATAAATGACCAAAGGTCATTAACAAGAAAGGATGGTTTGCTTATGGAAAAGCTGAGCAGGAAAATTGTCAAACTGAGGATTCCGATTTTCATCGTAAGCCTGCTGCTGCTGATTCCGGCGGCGCTCGGTTACATTAACACGAGGGTAAATTACGACATACTGTCATATCTGCCGGGAGACATTGAAACAATGCAGGGCCAGGATATTCTGGTAGATGAATTCGGTACGGGAGCGTACTCCATGTTCATCTGTGAGGGCATGAAGGATAAGGATGTTGTAAAATTAAAGGAACAGATCGAGGAGGTTCCCCATGTGGAGAAGGCGCTCTGGTATGATGATGTGATGGATATCAGCGTACCGAAGGAAATGCTTCCGGAGGAGATTGAGGAGGCCTTCAATGCGGAAGACTCCACGATGATGTTTATTATCTTCGACACTACCACGTCGGCGGATGAGACCATGGATGCCATTAAGGAGATTCGTTCTCTGGCAGGGAAACAGTGCTTCTTAAGCGGGATGTCAGCAGTTGTGACGGACACGAAGGATCTGGCGGAATCTGAAGTATTTATTTATGTAGTAATTGCCGTAGTTCTTTCCACTATCGTGCTGGCCTTAACAATGGAGTCTTACCTGATTCCCGTGTTCTTCCTGCTCAGCATAGGCATGGCCATCATATACAATCTGGGAACTAACATTGTTATGGGAGAGATCTCCTACATAACCCAGGCGCTGACAGCGGTTCTTCAGCTGGGAGTTACCATGGATTACTCCATCTTCCTGTGGCACAGCTATCAGGAAAAACTCTGGGAGCATCCGGATGATCATAAAGAGGCGATGGCTCAGGCGATTACGGCTACCATCAAATCTGTCGTCGGAAGTTCCATTACCACAGTGGCCGGGTTTATTGCTCTTTGCTTCATGAGCTTTACACTGGGACTTGACCTGGGAATCGTTATGGCAAAAGGAGTTGTGCTCGGCGTGATCTGCTGTGTCACCATTCTGCCGGCCATGATCCTGATCTTTGATAAGGCGCTGGAGAAGACCAGACATAAGCGGCTGCTGCCGAACCTGAAAGGGCTTTCCAAATTTGTGGTAAAGCATCATACGGTATTCGCGGTTCTCTTCGTCGTGCTGTTTGTACCCTTTGCCTGGTTCCAGGCTCACACGGATGTTTACTATAATCTGGACAGTACCCTGCCGGATGATCTCCCCAGCATTCAGGCCAACACGAAGCTTTCAGAGGAGTATCATATGGGAGCTGCCCATATGATCCTGCTGGACAGCAGTGTGGAGGAGAAGAACATTTATCAGATGATGGATGAGATGGAAAAGGTTGACGGCGTCAAGAGCGTGCTGGGGCTGGAATCGGTGATCGGACCGCTGATCCCCAGGAGCATGATTCCGGAAGATCTTACGAGTACGCTGGAGAGTGAGGATCATAAGCTTATGCTGGTTCTGAATAATTATCCGGTAGCTTCCGATGAGGTAAATGCTCAGATCAGCGAACTGAACGATATTTTGAAAAAGTATGATCCCAACGGTATGCTGGTGGGCGAGGCTCCCTGTACCAAGGATCTGATCACGATCACAGATAAAGATTTCAAGGTTGTAAGTGCGGTATCGATACTGGCTGTTTTCTTTATTATCTTCTTTGTATTCAAGTCCGTATCACTGCCGGTAATCCTGGTTCTGGTGATCGAGGGAGCTATCTTCATTAATATGGGAATCCCGTATCTGACGGGAACACAGCTTCCCTTTATCGCGTCCATTGTAATCGGAACCATACAGCTGGGAGCTACTGTGGATTATGCGATTTTGATGACCAGCCGCTATGAGGCGGAACGGGGAGCAGGAAAGAGTAAGAAGGAAGCGATTTCCATCGCCCATCAGACCAGTATTCAGCCGATCATGGTGAGCGCCTTCAGCTTCTTTGCAGCAACTTTCGGCGTGGGTCTGTATTCACAGATTGATATGATCAGCGCGCTGTGCCTGCTGATGGCGAGAGGAGCACTGATCAGCATGGTGGCAGTTCTTCTGTTCCTGCCGGCTATGTTCTGGCTCTTTGACGGACTGATCTGTAAAACAAGCCGCAATTTCAGACAGAAAGGAAGTATTGTGAAATGAAAAAAAGAATGATTAAGAAAAATGCAGCAGCAGGGACAGCTTTCCTTCTGGCAGCGGCAATGCCCGCTTCGGCTGTCTGGGCCGGGGAGGAGACGGCGAGGCCGGAGAAGGAGCAGACCGTTTATGTCAATGCAGATGAAAAGGGCGCTGCCCAGAAAATTATAGTCAGCAACCATCTGAAGAATACCGAAGGGGCAGATACGCTGGAGGATTCCTCCTCCCTGTCCGACATCGAAAATGTAAAGGGCGAAGAGACTTATAAAGAAGGAGAGGATGGAACGATCCTCTGGGATGCGGACGGAAAGGACATTTACTATCAGGGCGAGAGCAGTGAAGAACTTCCTGTTGAGGTGAAAATGACTTACTATCTGGACGGCCAGGAGATCCAGCCGGAGGAGCTGGCAGGAAAGAGCGGAAAAGTAAAGATCCGGATCGACTATCTGAACCATTCTTCCCAAAAAGTAGGAGAAGAGGGAAAAGAAGTGGTAACTCCCTTCCTTATGATGACCGGAATGATCCTGCCAAATGAGAATTTCTCCAACGTAGAAGTGACTAACGGAAAAGTGATCTCCGATGGACAGAAGAGCATTGTGGTGGGAATCGGCCTTCCGGGTCTCGGGGATCAGCTGAAGCTCGATGAGGTGGAGCAGCTGGAAGAGGTGGAGATTCCTGATTACGTGGAGATAAGCGCGGATGCGACAGATTTCTCTCTGAGTATGACAGCAACGGTGGCAGCGACCGGAGCATTGTCTGAGCTGGGACTGGACGAAGTGGGAAATCTGGATGAGCTTAAGAGTAAGCTGGATGAGCTGACAGATGCTTCTTCTCAGCTGGTGGATGGCTCCTCCAGACTCTGGGAAGGAGCTGCGGAACTTTCCGACGGTGCACAGACGCTGCGGGACGGACTTGTTTCGGCAGACGAAGGGGCCGGAGCTTTAAAGGATGGTCTTGATACCTTAAATGGAAAGAAACAGGATCTGATCCAGGGAGTGGATCAGCTGGCAGGCGGTCTTGAGACTTTAAAGAGCGGAGCCGGTGATCTGCAGAGCGGCGTTTCCAGTTACACAGCCGGAGTAGAACAGCTGGCTGCCGGAAGCGAACAGGTGGATCAGGGTGCAGGACAGATCAGGGATGGTCTGGATCTGATCAGCGGAAAAGGAGAGAATGGAGGGCAGAGCATCCAGGATCTGCAGGCCGGGGCTGTCAAGCTGCAGGAAGGCATTGAGACTTACACAGCGGGAGCGGGAGCTTTGAAAGAGGGAATTGCCAGTCTGCAGGAAGCCCTTAAGGAAAATCTGGCCGGAGCGGATCAGCTTCCCGCCGGAGCCGCTCAGCTGGTTCAGGGATGCCAGAGCCTGGAATCCGCACTGGGGACGATCAGCGATGGAGTAAATCAGGTAAAGAATGCAGCGGCCGGTCTGAAAGGTCAGCTGGAACAGCTGAATCAGGGGATTTCCGGAGCAAAAGGACTGATTCAGAGCGCTTCTGCGGTAATCGCGGAGAATACAAAAAATAACAGTGCAGCGGCCAACAGTGCGGCGAAGAGTCAGGCGGAGACGCAGGCGAATGAGCAGGCTTCTGCTCAGGCGGAGGCTCAGGCTAATGCGCAGATGAAGGAAAAGGTAGCTTCTGCGCTGGCTGCAGCCGGAATTACCGGGGAGGAAGCAGGCCAGGTGATGGCCAATCTGGGAGTGATCGATGTGAACGTGTCCACCAATTTGCAGATTGACGTGAGCGGAAGTCTGGCATCAGATGAGGGGACACTGAACCAGATCGCGGGTCAGCTGGACGGTATCGCAGGACAGCTGGGACAGGTAGATGTCAGCGGTGTGGCGGCGCTGGAAGAGGGAGCCGCCAAGGCGGCCGGAGCCGTGCAGGGACTTCGTGATGGGGCAAATCAGGTTGCGGCAGTCGGGGAAGCGCTGAAGAATTTTCCGCAGCTGGCAAAAGGCATTCAGGATGCGGTAGATCAACTGGCTTCCGGTGCAGAACAGCTCTGTCAGAATAACGAAGCCTTAAATGGCGGGGCGGCAGCTCTGAACGGTGGAATAGGATCTTTGAAAGGCGGAATCGATCAGCTTTCAGCCGGAGCCGAAACTCTGAAAAATGGCACTTCCAGTCTGAAGACGGGAGCATTTACCGTAATCCGCAATAACGTAAGCTTAAATGCCGGCGCTGCTCAGCTGTCTGCGGGAAGCAGACAGCTGGCAGAGGGCGGAAAGAGCCTTCAGTCCGGAGCCGGAGCGCTGAGTGAAGGTGTGGGACAGCTGGCAGCGGGAGCAAAAACCTTAAAAGACGGAACAGTTCAGCTTGCTTCCGGCGGCCAGGAACTTGCTTCCGGAGCTTCTGAACTGACAGAAGGAGCAGAGACACTGAAAGACGGAATGGCCGAGATGGACAGTGAAGGAATCCGCAAGATCGCCGATGTATTCAGCGGAGATCTGGAAGAACTCTTAAGCCGCCTGGAGGATGAGGTGACTGCAGACGGACAATACCGGGTATTCGACGGAAAGAATGACGGAGAGGCGGACAGTGTGAAATTTATCATTGAGACTGCGGCTATTGGATAAAAGAACAGGGAAATAAGAATCCCTCCATTTGCAGATATTGTTTTCAGAAATGGAAAGTATTGCAGATGGAGGGATTTTTTATATGAAAGCTATGGTGGGAGCATTCTTCGGTTAAAGTCTGGTGTGGAAGATGTATTGCTAGAGAGGTTTGAATCATATATAATATTGTAGTAGAGGGGAAAGAGGAGAGGTGAATATTGGTGGATAGTGTGGAGATATTGAACCTGCTAAAATTTGGTGAACGAATTAATTTGGAATGTAAGAAAGCGGAATCAAAGCTGCCTGCCTCAGTATGGGAAACATATTCCTCGTTTGCTAATACAGATGGAGGCGTGATTTTGTTTGGGGTTGAAGAACATATGAAAGAAACGGATGCTGAGAAACGCTTTTCTTTTGTATCTATACATAATCCAGAACAACGCCTGAAAGATTTTTGGAATACAGTAAACAGTGAAAAAGTAAGTACTAATATCCTGGTTGATGCGAATGCTGGTATTTGTAAAGTTATGGGATCAACAATCATGTGGATTCAAGTTCCTCAGGCAGATTATCGACAAAAACCTGTTTATATTAACGGAAATCCTATGAAAGGAAGCTTTAAACGCAACCACGAAGGTGATTACCATTGTACGGAAGAAGAAGTAAAAGCTATGCTACGGGATGCTAATGAGTCTGGCAATGATGGCAGCTTGCTGATAGGGTACACAATGGATGATATTGATTTGAATTCGCTGCGTTCCTATCGTATTGAATTTGAACATCGCAATCCGGAACATATTTGGAATGGAGAGGATGATAAAACGTTTTTGAAAAATATGGGGGGATATGTAGTTGACAGAACAACTCAAAAAGGATGGCTGACAACTGCAGGATTATTGATGTTCGGAAAAGGAGTGTCTATTCGAGAGAGGTTTGATAATATTCGTATGGATTATATTGATGAGAGTAATCTTGTACCCGGAAGCCGGTGGAGTGATCGATTAACATATGATGGGATGTGGGAAAATAATCTATACAATTTTGTTCGTCAGATAACGCCTAGATTGTCAGCTGGTATCAAACGTCCTTTCAAACTTGAAGGGATGATTCGGATTGATGATACACCGATTCACAAAGCGATTCGTGAGGCTGTTGTGAATATGATGATACATAGTGATTATCTGATTACAGGTGTGTTGAAAATTTTGAAAACAGACAGAGGGTTTGTGTTTTCTAATCCGGGAAACTTGAAACTTCCGGTTCAAATGATTTATGAAGGTGGACATTCGGTTGCCAGAAATCCGAGGATTCAAACAATGTTTCGTATGATTGGTTTGGGAGATAATGTGGGGTCTGGTTTTCCTACAATACTAAATGTATGGGGAGCGGAACAATGGCGTAAGCCGGATTTGAGTCAAAACGAAGAGCTGCATCAGGTGGAACTTAAACTTTGGATGATTTCTTTGATGCCGCCGGAATGTACAGAATATTTGTATCAGTTGTTTGGTGTTGCATATAAACATCTTGACAAGGATTCTCAGATTATATTAGGAACTGCTTATCTTGAGGGAAGAGTAACCAATGCCCGAATGCAATCTATCTTAGAACTTCACAGTGTTGAGATTGGACATATTTTGTCTGGTTTGGTGGATAAGAATATGCTAATTGTAGATAAAAAGGGACGATGGACAAGCTACAAGATTAATACAGATTATGATATAAAACCGGAACAATTGCAAATTTCAGATATTACGCCAGATATAATAGAGTTGCGAAACGAAACGGATAAACAAATTTATGAATATATTCGTACAAATGGATTTATTACAGTACATCAGGTTTTGGATATTACAAAAATTACAACTCAGCAAGGGGCAAGTGTTGCCCTGAAGAGATTGATAAAAGCAAATTTAATTACCAAGAAACGCCAAGGCAGACAGTTTATTTATTGTCCAAAATGGTAGTTGTTGAATTAGTTGTTGAATTAGTTGTTGAATTAGTTGTTGAATTAGTTGTTGTATATTTTAACCTTCTGTCTGAAAGCAAAAAATGCATAAAATCCCCCCATCTACAGATACTATTTCCAGAAATGGAAAGTACAGTAGATGGAGGAATTTTTTATATGAAAGCTACGGGAATCGTACGAAGAATCGATGATCTGGGAAGAGTGGTAGTTCCAAAGGAAATCCGCAGAACGATGAGAATACGGGAAGGAGAACCGATGGAGATCTTCACCGGACGGGAGGGTGAAATTGTGCTGAAAAAGTATTCGCCTGTCGGTGAGATGGGAGAATTTGCCCGGATTTTTGCGGAACTTCTGGCACAGAACCTGGGAATGCTGGTAGGGATCTCTGATCACGATCAGTTTATCGCAGCCAGCGGGCCGGAACACAGGCTTCTTTTGGGAAAGAGTATCAGCGGAGAGATGGAAGAGACGATCCGGAACCGTTCGCTGGCATTTGTGGAAAAGGGATGCAGACTGACAGAGAACGGCGAGGAGCGGGGGGAGCTGGTAGTGATCCAGCCCATCATCAGCGCCGGGGATGCCATCGGGGCAGTGGTACTGGTAAATGGAAAAGAAGAAAAGGGAAGCCGTGAGGTACAAAAAAAGCTGGCGGAAGTGACAGCCGGTTTTCTGGCTCGTCAGATGGAAGCTTAAGAGGGCAAAAGAGCAGGAAAGCTGCTACCATGCTGGGCTGCCTGGATGCGTAGACAGGAAAAGATGAAAAAATGCGAAAAGCGCCGTTGACAGAACGGTGCTTTTCTTTGTTTGCGCGCCATGGGCGCGCTCTAACGGGTGCAAGTCCCGAACACACCCAGATAGTGGGAAGTGTATAGCCGAACAGCAAGGGTGTCCACCGTGAGGTGGAATCTGAAGGAAGCTGTAAGCAAATCTCCGGTCCGACGGACAGAAATCACATATAAGGCTAGGCTACGAGAGATAAGTTGGCAAAGAACAACGAAATCTAATAACTATCACTTTTGTAGTAGCAGAGTAAATGTGGCGGATATATGGAGAGAAAGAGCGAGCACCTTAAGCGTGGAGATCTCACAGAGGTTCCATTAGCCTAGTAACAACGAACTGTGAGAAGTCAGCAGAGCCCATAGTAGTGAAGAAGTCTCTGTAATGGAGATGGAGCAAAGGGGCGAACA
>URYM01000042.1 GCA_900552095.1 uncultured Blautia sp.
ACGAGATCTAGTACGGTCTCGTGGGCTCGGAGATGTGTATAAGAGACAGGAACTTTCCGGTAACACGATTTTTCGCTTCCTGGCAGAGGCCGGGAAGGATCCGGAGGGGCTTCTGGCGGTGGGGAGAGGGAAGGATCCGGGCAATCCCTGTTACTTCGGCTGCACCTACCTTCCGGAACTTCTGGAGCTGACCGGAGATCAGGGAGGAAAGCGGATTATAAGGAAGTATAAAGAGCGCTGTAAGATTGTGGAAGCAAAGCGGGGAGAACTTGCGGATGTGGATGTGATCGGGCAGCTGTCTGTTTTGAATCAGGTTTGAGAAACTAAAAAACGAAGTAAACTTTTCCGGTCTACTTCGTTTTTTTCCTGCAGGAGATGGGACTTGAACCCACACGATTTTGCAACCACCAGATCCTTAGTCTGGCCTGTCTGCCAATTCCAGCACTCCTGCATAAGTATGTTGCCGCTTCATCAGGCGACATATGGAATTATAGCATTAACTGACGGGTTCGTCAACAGATTTTTTGAATTTTTTTATTTTTTTGAAAAATTCAGACAGGGAAGTTACTGTTTGCCCAGGCGCTGGAACCCCTCACCGAACACTTCGTTGGTTTCCAGAACCATGACAAAGGCGCTGCTGTCTACATTATAGGCTGCTGTCTGTACTTTGAAAGCCTCCCGTTTGGAGCAGGCGCACAGAAGAACGTGACGTTCCTGGTCGGTGTACATGCCCCGGGCCTGGATAGAGGTGGATCCCCGGTCACAGCTGTCGCTGATTTCCCGGGCCATCGGTTCTGCCTTCGAGGTGATAATGAGAACCAGTTTGCCGGATCCCATGTGATAGAGAATTTTATCGATCACCACGGAGGTGACAGCGGTGGCAGTGGCGCCGTAGAGGGCGGAGTCCACATTTCCGAATACGGGCCATCCCATCAGCAGGATCACCAGGTCGATAATCAGAGTCAGAGTTCCGATAGACATATGGGGGTGCAGTTTTTTCAGCGACAGGGTGAGAAAGTCAATGCCGCCGGAGGAAGAACCCCGCATATAGAAGAGCGCCAGGGCTGCTCCCAGAAAAAAGCCGGAGTAGAGCGCTGCCAGGAAGGGAGAGCCGGTGTAGGGAGGAAGCAGAGGGAAGACCACATCCACGAAAAAGGTGCAGAAAATCATGGAGCGGGCAGTCCGGAATAAAAATTTTCCTCCCAGAATCTTATAACTGAAGAGAATAAAGGGTACATTGATCAGGAGAGTCACAATACCGATGGGCAGATGCCACAGATAGTTTACCATCAGCGCCAGACCGGAGACGCCGCCGGGGGCAAACTCGGCAGTTTTGGCGAAGGTATAGATTCCAACGGCGTAAAGAATACCTCCGGCAAGGTCAAAGAGAAGATCCAGAGCCAGATTTTTACATCGTTCTTTGTTTTGATTCACGGTGGTTTCCTCCAGAAAAATACTTGTTTTCTCTGATTCTGTCACAGAGGAAGAAAAATGTCAAGGCACCGGGAGGGAAAATGGGAAAAGTGAATTTTTTGGCGAATGGCAGTAGATTTTGACGAAAAGATAGAGTATACTAAAACAACATATGTAAAATGAAGAAAGGTGGCAAATCGTGTGAAATATCTGATTCAGATGTGTATCATTGCAGGGATTACATTTCTGGGAGAACTGCTCCGTGCGTTTCTGCCCTTCCCGATCCCGGGCAGCGTTTATGGAATGCTGCTGCTGTTTTTCTGTCTCTGTACGGGAATTATCAAGGTAAAGCAGATTGAGGAGACGGCAGAATTCCTGCTGGCTGTTATGCCGGTGCTCTTTGTGGGTCCCGGAGTGGGGATCCTGGAAAATTATACTCACATAACGGCAAATTTTCCAATCTTTCTGCTGACCGTTCTGGTTTCTACCGCAGTGGTAATGGGAGTTACCGGTCTTGCGGTGCAGGCGGTTATGACAGTGAAAAGAAAGGCAGGAAAAAAGCATGAGTGAAATATTGAAAGACTCCGCCTATTTTGGCTTTTTCCTTACTCTTTTTGCCTATTGGGTCGGAGTGAAAATTAAAAACAGGTGGAAGATGGCGCTTTTAAATCCGCTTCTGATCGCCCTTATTCTGGTGATTGGGGTTCTGGTAGCGTTTCAGATTGATTATGATACGTTCAATGCGGGGGCGCAGTATATCAGTTATCTTCTGACGCCGGCCACTGTCTGTCTGGCGCTTCCGCTGTACCGGCAGATACGGGTTCTGAAAGAGCACTGGGCTGCTGTGGTGACCGGCCTTGTCTCCGGGTGTGTTACTTCCCTGGGACTGGCGGTACTTTTTGCGGAACTTCTGAAGGTGGATCCGGTGATCGCCAGATCCCTTCTGCCCAAATCGATTACGACGGCGATCGCCATGGGTGTGACAGAGGAACTGGGAGGGATTTCCGCCGTTACCGTGGCGGTGGTGATCCTCACCGGTGTGGCCGGGGCGGTGATTGCTACCGGTGTGTTTAAACTTTTTAAGATTAAAGATCCCGTAGCTCAGGGACTGGCGCTGGGCGCTTCTGCCCATGCGATTGGAACTTCCAAAGCGCTGGAACTGGGGGAACTGCAGGGGGCGATGAGCAGCCTGGCTATCGTTGCGACCGGGATTCTGACAGTGATCCTGGCTCCTGTGGTTGCCGGCATGGCATTCTGACAGGGGGAAAATCAGATTTTGAAAAAAATCTGAAAAAAATTAAAAAAAAGAAGGAAATAAGAGAGCGGCACAGAATATTATATATAGGAGAACTTTTGACAACAAAGCAGAGAACGGAGGCAAAAGCATGAATATCCGCGAAGCTTATGAAGAAAAAGAATTTCAGTTCTTAAGTCCCTATGCTGCCCACAGCCGTGCTTCCCGGGGGCGGGAGAGCCAGGAAGAGCCCTGTGATATCCGGACCATCTATCAGAGAGACAGGGATCGGATCCTGCACTCCAAATCGTTCCGTCGGCTGAAGGATAAAACCCAGGTTTTTCTGGCACCCCAGGGAGACCATTACCGGAACCGGCTGACTCATACGCTGGAGGTGTCCCAGATTGCCAGGACGATCGCCAAGGCGCTGGCTTTGAATGAAGATCTGGTGGAAGCGATCGCCCTGGGGCATGATCTGGGGCATACTCCCTTTGGACATGCGGGCGAAGAAGCTTTAAATCAGGTCTGTCCGGAAGGATTTGCCCATTTTAAGCAGAGCGTCCGCGTGGTGGAACGGCTGGAGAAGGACGGGGAGGGTCTGAATCTGAGCTGGGAAGTGCGGGACGGGATCCGAAACCACAGAACCAGCGGCAGTCCGTCTACGCTGGAAGGTCAGGTTGTTCGGCTGTCGGATAAGATTGCTTATATCCATCACGATATGGATGACGCCCAGCGGGCGGGACTTATCAGTGAAGATGATATTCCCATCACGCTCAGGCTTCAGCTGGGAGAAACGACAAAGGAGCGGCTGAATACGCTGATCCATGATATTGTAAATGCCAGCGAGGGCAGGGATCATGTGACCATGTCCGCGGAGGTGGGAGAGGCGATGGCGGAGCTGCGCCGTCTGATGTTTGCCAATGTGTATAAGAATCCGAAGGCCAAGACGGAGGAGATGAAGGCCAAGGAAATGCTGAAAAAACTGTATGCGTATTATGTGGAGCACCCGGAGAAAATGTCAGAGGAATATCTGGCGCTGATCCGAAAGGGAGAACGGCTGGAGCGGGTGGTCTGCGATTACATATCGGGGATGACGGATCAGTATTCCATGAACAGATTCAGGGAACTGTTTATTCCGAAATCCTGGGGAATTTATTAGGAGGGCAGAAGGCGGTTATGCGGTACTCCGAAGATTTGATTGAAGAAATAAGAATGAAAAATGATATCGTGGATGTGATTTCGGGTTATGTGAAACTGCAGAGAAAAGGCAGTTCTTACTTTGGGCTGTGTCCCTTCCATAATGAGAAATCCCCCTCGTTTTCGGTCAGCCCGGGCAAGCAGATGTATTACTGTTTTGGCTGTGGAGCCGGTGGAAATGTGCTTACTTTTATCATGGAATATGAGAATTTCAGTTTTCCGGAAGCACTGCAGTTTCTGGCGGACCGGGCGGGGGTGGAGCTTCCGAAACTGGATTATTCCCGGGAGGCGAAGGAGCAGGCGGATAAAAAGGCCCAGCTTCTGCAGATCAACAAAGAGGCGGCAAAGTATTTTTACTATCAGCTTTACACGGACAAGGGAAAACATGCGCTCACCTATCTGGAGGGGAGACAGCTCTCTCTGGAGACCATAAAAAAATTCGGACTGGGATACTCGGACAAGTTTTCCAATGATCTGTACCGCTATCTGAAAAAGAAAGGATACAGGGATTCCCTTCTTCTGGAGTCAGGGTTATTTAATGCCGATGAAAAAAGAGGAATGTATGACAAATTCTGGAACCGGGTGATTTTCCCGATCATGGATGTGAATAACCGGGTGATTGGTTTCGGGGGCCGGGTGATGGGAGATGGAAAACCAAAATATCTGAATTCCCCGGAGACGAAGATCTTTGATAAGAGCCGGAATCTCTACGGTCTTAATCTGGCCAGAACTTCCCGGGCGAAGAACCTTATCATCTGCGAGGGTTATATGGATGTGATCGCCATGCATCAGGCGGGATTTACCAATGCGGTGGCTTCCCTGGGAACGGCGCTTACCTCCCAGCAGGCCAGTCTGATGAAGCGCTATACGGAAGAAGTTCTGATCATGTATGACAGTGATCTGGCAGGGACGAAAGCGGCTCTGAGAGCAATTCCTTTGCTGAAAGCGGCCGGGCTGCACACAAAGGTGATCGATCTGCATCCCTGCAAGGATCCGGATGAATTTATCAAAACTCTGGGAAAAGAAGAGTTTGCCCGCCGTCTGGAAAAGGGGATGAACAGTTTTCTTTTTGAGGCAAGAACGCTGGAGGCGGAATATGATCTTTCCGATCCCCAGGGGAAGACAGATTTCTTCCACGAACTGGCCAGACGGATGGTTTCTTTCGAGGATGAGATCGAAAGATCCAATTATATCGATGCCATAGCCAGGCGGTATCAGACCGATCCGGCGGCTCTTAAGAAGCTGGTGGGACGCCTGGCGCTGCAGGGATCGGGTGTGCGAGAGAGCATAAAGCCCCGATCCGGAACCGGAAAAGAAAAGGAAAACGGTTATGAAATCTCTCAGAAACTGATGCTGACCTGGCTGGTAAATGAACCCAGGATCTTTGAGGGGATCGGGGAGCTGATCACTCCGGGGGATTTCACCACTCCGCTGTATCATCAGGTGGCAGAGATGCTTTTTGAACAGCACAGGCAGGGGGAGGTGAACCCGGCCCGGATTCTGAACCATTTTCAGGATGGGGAGGAACAAAGACAGGCTGCTGCTGTTTTTCACGCCCGTCTGCCGCTGCAGACGGCGGAAGAGAAGGAGAGGGCTTTCCGGGATGTGATCTGCCGGTTAAAGGAGAGCAGCATTGGCTGGAGATCGGATCATCTGGATCCCACCGATATGACGGGACTTATGAAACTGATGGAAGATAAGAAGGCACTGGAAAGACTGCAGAGGGGTGAGACGCCTTTGCATATTTCCTTTGAATAAGGATAAAATAAAGACAGGCCAAGGAAGGATGGAGAACGAATGGAACAGCTGGATAAAGCAAAATTTACAGAAAAACTGACCGAACTGCTGGAGATGGGAAAAAAGAAAAAAAATGTGCTGGAGTATCAGGAGATTAATGATTTTTTCCAGGATATGTCCCTGACCGTAGAACAGCTGGAGAAGGTGTTTGATTACCTGGAGGCGCATAATATCGATGTGCTGCGGATCACGGATAACGATGCGGACACA
The DNA here is from genome assembly GCA_900552095.1 of uncultured Blautia sp. Taxonomy (GTDB): domain Bacteria; phylum Bacillota; class Clostridia; order Lachnospirales; family Lachnospiraceae; genus Egerieimonas. The sequence continues at coordinate 5,852 of URYM01000042.1, forward strand.
CTGCTGCTTCCGGATGATGAGGATATTGATCTGGAAAATGAAGAAGAAGTGGATATGGAAAATCTGGATCTCTCTGTTCCCGAGGGAATCAGCATTGAAGATCCGGTCCGGATGTATTTAAAAGAGATCGGAAAAGTGCCGCTTCTCTCCGCAGAGGAGGAAATCGATCTGGCAATGCGGATGGAAGAGGGAGACGAGGAGGCGAAGAAGCGTCTGGCGGAAGCGAACCTCCGGCTGGTTGTCAGCATTGCCAAGCGCTATGTGGGAAGGGGAATGCTCTTCCTTGACCTGATTCAGGAAGGAAATCTGGGACTTATCAAAGCTGTGGAGAAGTTTGATTACCGCAAAGGATATAAGTTCAGTACGTATGCCACCTGGTGGATCCGTCAGGCGATCACCAGGGCTATTGCAGACCAGGCGAGAACCATCCGTATTCCTGTGCATATGGTAGAGACGATCAACAAGCTGATCCGGGTTTCCCGTCAGCTGCTTCAGGAACTGGGGAGAGAGCCTCAGCCGGAAGAGATCGCGGAGGAAATGAATATGTCGGTAGAGAGGGTCCGCGAGATCCTGAAAATTTCTCAGGAGCCGGTATCTCTTGAGACGCCCATCGGTGAGGAGGAAGATTCCCATCTGGGAGATTTTATTCAGGATGACAATGTACCGGTACCTGCGGATGCGGCGGCCTTTACGCTCTTAAAAGAACAGCTGGTGGAAGTTCTGGGAACACTGACAGAGCGGGAGCAGAAAGTGCTGCGCCTGCGTTTCGGGCTGGATGACGGAAGAGCCAGAACACTGGAAGAAGTGGGAAAAGAGTTCAATGTAACCCGGGAGAGGATCCGCCAGATCGAGGCCAAAGCGCTCCGGAAACTTCGCCATCCCAGCCGCAGCCGGAAACTGAAGGACTATCTGGATTAAGGAAGAAGTTATGGAACTTTCAAAACGATTACAGGCAGTGGCGGATCTGGTGACACCGGGCAGTATCCTGGCGGATGTGGGATGCGACCACGCCTATCTGTCCATCTGTCTGGTACAGGCGGGAAAGATTTCCCGGGCAGTGGCCATGGATGTGAACCGGGGACCGCTTGGGAGAGCGCAGGAGCATATCCGCCAGTTTGGTCTGGAAGAATACATAGAGACGAGACTGTCGGACGGGCTGTCTGCACTTGCGCCGGGGGAGGCGGATTCCATGGCGGCCGCCGGTATGGGAGGACCGCTGATGCAGCGTATTCTGGAAGAAGGGAGAGAGGCGCTGAGCGGAATGAAGGAGCTGATCCTGCAGCCTCAGTCTGAGATACCGGCGTTCCGCCGCTGGCTGCTGCAGAACGGGTACCGCATTGCGGCGGAAAACATGGTTCTGGAAGAAGGAAAGTATTATGTGGTGATGCGGGCAGTTCCCGGTTCTGCAGACTGGGAACGTGCCATATACTTTCGGTATGGAAAAGATCTTCTGGATCAGGCTCATCCTGTTTTAAGGAAGTATCTGGATCAGGAGGAGAAGACGCTTCTGGCTCTGCAGGAGAGCCTGGAAAAGGCGGGGACAGAGAAGGCACAGGAGCGGCTGGAAGAAGTGAAAAGGGAACTGGAGGAAGTAAGGGAGGCGAAGGCTTATGAGAGAGGCAAAAGAGATTCTGGAAACGCTTCAGAAGCGGTGGCCCAAAGAGCAGGCCTGTGACTGGGATAATGTGGGACTTCTGATCGGCCGGGAAGACAGACCTGTGCAGACCGTGTTTGTAGCGCTGGATGTGACGGAGGAGACTCTGGCACAGGCGTCAGAGGCGGGAGCAGATCTGATGGTCACTCATCATCCTCTTTTGTTTTCACCGGTGAAAAAGATCACGGACCGGGATTTTATGGGACGCAGGATCCTGACACTGATCGAAAATCAGATTACTTATTATGCCATGCATACAAATTTTGATGTGACCGGTATGGCGAAATTAAATGTTCAGGCGCTGGAGCTGGGAGAGACGGAGCCGCTCGAGGCAACCGATCCGGAAGACTGCTCTGTGGGAATCGGGAGAGTGGGCGTCCTTGAGGAGGCGCTTACTCTGAGAGAATTTGCAGAGAAGGTGAAGGAGGGAATGCGCCTTCCCGCCGTGCGTCTGTACGGGGATCCGGAACGGGTTATCCGCCGGGCGGCGGTATGCGGCGGTTCCGGGAAAAGTGTTGTGAAGGCCGCTCTGGATCATGGAGCCCAGGTGCTGGTGACGGGGGATCTGGATTATCATACGGCAATTGACGCGGCAGCTCAGGGGCTGGCGCTGATCGACCCGGGGCATTATGGAAGCGAGTACGTGTTTATTTCTTACATGAGGGAGGAACTGAAGCGTCTGTTCCCGGATCTGGATGTGAAAGCAGCCAGAGAGGTGCAGCCCTTTCAGGTGGTGTGAATCATCAGAAAAATGAAGTAAGAGGTGACTGGTATGGAAAACAGGTATAAGGTAACGATTTTAGGAGAGACAAAGGAGTATCCGGAGGGAACACCCTATGGGGAGATCGTGGATGCGTATGCAGACCGTTTTTCCTGGGATGTGGTTCTTGTGATGGTAAACGGAAGACTCCGGGAACTTCACAAGCGGCTGAAAGAAGACTGTTCGATCACCTGTATTACCACGGCGGAGCCCATCGGACATGACACCTACAGAAGAAGTATGACCCTGCTGCTTCTGAAGGCGGTATACCATGTGGCAGGACATGACCGGGTAAAGAAAGTGGTTCTGCATTTTTCCGTGGGAGCCGGTTTTTACTTTACCATAGACGGGGAAGTTCCGGTCACAGAAGCATTTTTAAATGATGTGAAATCATATATGAAGGAACTGGTCAGCCGGAAGATTCCCATTATGAAGCGGAGTGTGTCCACCCAGGAAGCGGTTAAGATTTTTGCCGGACATGGCATGAAGGATAAAGAGAAGCTGTTCCGCTACCGCCGGGTTTCCAGGATGAATCTGTACAGTCTGGAGGATTTTGAGGATTATTTCTACGGTTTTATGGTCTGGCATACCGGTTATCTGAAATATTTTGATCTCTGTCCTTACCGGGAGGGTTTTGTCCTTCAGATGCCTCTGCGGAAAGATCCGGAGAAAGTACCGGAGTTCTGGGACTATCCCGGGGTATTTACCGTACAGCGGGAGTCGGAGCGCTGGGGACAGATGCTGGGCGTGGATTCGGTGGGAGAGCTGGATGAGATGATCTGCAGGGGAAATTTTCAGCAGCTGATGCTGGTGGCGGAGGCGCTTCAGGAGGGGAAAATTTCTTCAATTGCAGAGCAGATTGCGGCGGATAAGGGAAAAAAATTCGTAATGATCGCAGGACCGTCATCCTCGGGCAAGACCACATTTTCTCATCGGCTGTCGGTTCAGCTGAAAGCCCATGGGATGAAACCGCATCCCATAGCAGTGGACAATTATTTTGTCAATCGGGAAGACACGCCTCTGGATAAAGACGGAAAACCTAATTATGAGTGTCTGGAAGCGATAGATATCCGCCAGTTTAATCAGGATATGTGCGATCTTCTGGAAGGCAGAAGAGTGGAGATGCCCCGGTTCAATTTCAAGACGGGGAAGAGGGAGTACCGCGGGGATTATCTGCAGCTGGGATCTGAGGATATTCTGGTGATCGAAGGGATACATGGTTTAAATGATAAATTAAGTTATGCGCTTCCCAGAGAGAGTAAATTTAAGATTTATATCAGCGCTCTGACTCAGCTGAATGTGGATGAGCATAATCGGATCCCCACGACGGACGGACGGCTTCTGCGCCGGATGGTGAGGGACAATAGAACCCGGGGAACTTCGGCTCAGCAGACAATCGCCATGTGGCCTTCCGTGCGGCGGGGAGAGGAGGAAAATATCTTCCCTTACCAGGAGCAGGCAGATGTGATGTTTAATTCGGCACTTATTTATGAGCTGGCTGTGCTGAAGCAGTATGCGGAGCCTATTTTGTTCCAGATCCCGGAAGATGCCCCGGAATATCCGGAAGCGAAGCGGCTTTTAAAATTTCTGGATTATTTTCTGGGAGTTCCCAGCGATGATATTCCGAAGAATTCAATTCTCCGGGAATTTGTAGGAGGAGGCTGTTTCGACGTATAGAGGGAAAAGCAGAGGAGGAGAAAAAAGAATCTGCTGGACAGAAGCAGCTGCCCTGTGCTAAAATAGGCACGGTAAGTAGAATATGTAATCGCGGCTGGCAGATGCCGAAAGGTGCCAGGTGAGGAAAGTCCGGGCTTCACAGGGCAGGATGCCGGATAACGTCCGGCGGAGGTGACTCCAGGGACAGTGCAACAGAAATGAACCGCCGTCTTTGGACGGTAAGGGTGGAAGGGCAGTGTAAGAGACTACCGCCCGGCTGGTAACAGCCGGGGCACATGTAAACCCCATCCGAAGCAAGACCGGATCGAA
>URYM01000043.1 GCA_900552095.1 uncultured Blautia sp.
GACACCGACTGTTCCGCCGCCTTTAATATCAACACCTTCATAAAGCTGCTGCGCAATGCGCATCGTCTTTTGAGTTCCGAAATTCAGAGCCTTCGCCGCTTCCTGCTGCAATGTGCTGGTGGTAAATGGCAGCGGCGCTTTTTTGGTCCGCTCTCCCTTCTTTACCTCAGCTACCCGAAAAGCAGCACCCTCCAGGTCTTTTACAATCTGTTTCAGCTCTTCCTCAGAATGAATGACCTGCTTTTTCTTCTCACTGCCGTAAAACCTGGCCACCAGCGGCCGTTTCTCTCCCGGAATCCTGAATGTTGCATCTAAAGACCAGTATTCTTCGGGAATAAAATCATTGATCTCCCTCTCCCGGTCATCAATGATCCGAAGCGCCACAGACTGCACCCTTCCCGCGGACAGCCCTCTTTTTATCTTGGCCCAGAGAACCGGACTGATCCGGTAGCCTACCATCCGGTCCAGCATCCTTCTCACCTGCTGCTCATTGACCAGATTCATATCAATATCCCTGGCTTCCTTGATCGACGCCTTCACCGCAGATTTGGTGATCTCGTTAAAGGTAATCCTGCGCATTTTCTTTTCATCCAGATTCAGCGCCTTCGATAAGTGCCAGGAAATAGCCTCTCCTTCCCGGTCGGGGTCCGTTGCCAGATATACCTTGTCCGCCTTTTTGGCGGCCTTCCTAAGACCTGCCAGCAGCTCCCCTTTTCCCCGGATCGTTATATATTTCGGCTCATAATCATGTTCAACATCAATCCCCATCTGACTTTTGGGCAGGTCTCTTACATGACCGTTGGACGCTGCCACCTCATAATTCGATCCAAGAAACTTCTTAATCGTTTTTACTTTTGCCGGTGACTCCACAATTACAAGATTTTTTGCCACAATTGCCTCCCGCTGCGATTCTATGATCACTTTCTCACATAATAGTTTCGCGCCGGTTCCTCCGCAAGCCCTTCGAGACGAAGAGCAAGAAGCTCCGTCCCGGCCTCTGCCGCTGTCATCTTCGCCTCTTTGGCAATCTCAGACAGATGTTTTGGAACCAAACTTAGACAACTATACACCATATCTTTTGTTCTTGCAAGTCCCAAGTTCCTTTTTTCCTCCTGTGAGTTTTCCCCTTTCCAGGCGATCTTCCACTCCAAAAGCAGGCTTTCAGGAGTAAGCGCCAGCCCCGCTCCCTGCGCGATCAGACGATTGCATCCCTCGCTTAAAGGCTCCCCCAGACGTCCCGGAACCGCATAAACTGTCCTGCCCTGTTCCAGGGCAAAATCTGCTGTAATCAGCGATCCGCTCTGTTCCTTTGCCTCTACCACCAGCACCACATCCGACAGCGCACTGATAATTCTGTTTCTGGCCGGAAACTGCCGTCCCAGGGGAGGCTGTCCAGGAGGATACTCCGAGATCAGTCCTCCTCTCCCCATCCCCATCTTCCTGTACAGATCCCGGTTTTCCCGGGGATAACAGATGTCTGCCCCGCATCCCAGAACCGCCCAGCTGTCTCCTCCGCTCTCCAGGGCTCCTCGGTGCGCCCACCCGTCGATTCCCCTGGCCATACCGCTGATAATCTGCACGCCTGCCGCGCAAAGTTCCCGGGCAAATCTTCTGGCCTGAGCTGCCCCGTAGGGACTGCAGAGTCTGGCTCCCACAATCGCTGCGCAGGGTCTTTTATTTTCAGGCAGTCTGCCTCTGACGTAGATTTGTTCCGGCATGTGATCCAGCTGTCTCATACGCTCCGGATAATCCTCCTCTTCTTTTCTGATACATCTTATTTTCTCTTCCATATCATATGCCCCTCCAGTACTTTTTATCCAGGCTGCGAAAGCTTACTGCCTCGCCCAGATGCTTTTCCCCGATTTCCCCGCTGCCGTCCAGATCTGCTGCCGTGCGCGCCACTTTCCAGATTCTGTGACAGGCCCGCACACTCAGTCCCATTTCTGTGTAAGCCTGCTCCATCATCCTTCTGGCTCCGCTGTTGGCCGGACAGAAATTTTTAATCTTTTCTGCGGGCAGCTGACTGTTGAACAGGATTCCTTCTTCTTTGTAGCGTCCGGCCTGAACCCGCCTTGCCTCCTCCACCTGCTCTCTCATCTGACGGGAATCCATCCCACCTTTCTCCTCTCTCACCAGATCCTGATACGTCACCGGCGGCGCCTCCGCGCACAGATCAATCCGATCCAGCAGCGGCTGACTTAATTTCCCCTGATATCGCTGCACCTGTCCGTCTGTACAGGTACAGCGGCTCATATCCGGATAATACCCGCAGGGACAGGGATTCATGGCTGCCACAAGAAGAAATTCCGCCGGAAAGCAGAAACTTCCTCCCTGCCTGGCAATCAGAATCTTCCGCTCTTCCAGAGGCTGACGCAGCAGTTCCAGATTCCGCCTGGACATCTCCGGCAGTTCATCCAGAAAGAGAACTCCCCGATGAGCCAGGGTAATCTCCCCGGGTCTGGGGATCCGCCCTCCTCCTGCCAGCGCCTGAGGTGATAAGCTGTGATGCGGAGCCCGAAAAGGGCGCTTTTTCATCAGTGGATCCTCTGGCGCCAGAAGACCGGCAATACTGTAAATTCTGGTTACCTCAAGACTTTCCTCCAGTGTCATCTCCGGCAGGATCGAGGGCAGTCTTCTGGCTGTCATCGTCTTTCCCGTGCCGGGCGGTCCCAGCAACAGCAGGTTATGAAATCCCGCCGCTGACAGGAGCGCCGCCCGCTTTAAATATTCCTGTCCCAGAAGCTGAGAAAAATCTTCCCCTCCCGTCTCCTCCTTCCTCTCCTTCGCTGTAACCTCCTCTTGTTCCCCCCTTTCGTCCAGATCCAGAAACTCCTGAAGACTTCCCACACCGGTGATCCGCATTCCCTCCACCAGCCTGGCTTCTTTCAGATTCTGCCGCGGCACAACACAGCGTCGGATCCCTTCTTTTCTGGCCTGATATACCATAGAAAGGATCCCCGGAACTCCCCCTACATCACCATTTAACCCCAGCTCCCCTACCACCAGCCGCTCTTCCCCCTCCCTCTCCGGCAAAATGCCGCAGGCCTGCAGGATTGCCGCCGCCATGGGAAGGTCAAAAGCCGTTCCCTCTTTCCTGATATCTGCCGGAGCCAGGTTCACCGTAACTCTCCGGGGCGGAAGCGCCGTCCCGCTGTTCTTCAGCGCCGTTCTCACTCTGTCCTGCGCCTCTTTCACCTGCGTATTTACATCTCCGATCACAGAAAAACTGGGAAGCCCGGGGCTTACATCCGCTTCCACCCGGATAAGCCGGGCCTCCACCCCGGAAATAACTGCCGATACAACACGACTGAACATACGCCATCTCTCCTCTCTTATTTTCTTTTTGTGGGAAAAGCACGAATAACAAAACTGTAACATAGAATAAAGATAAATCCCCTTCGAGGTGTCTTTTTTGAAGACCTTTTTAAAACCCCTATCTGCACCAGAAGAGACTTGCTATCTTCAAAAATACCAGGAGGGTGACCGGCAAGCCCGGGACATTCTGATTGAACGGAACCTGCGCCTGGTAGCGCATATGGTTAAAAAATATCAAAACGTAGAAGAAGATCCGGAAGACCTGATTTCCATCGGCACCATCGGGCTGATCAAAGCGATCTCCACCTTCGACAGCTCCAAAGGCAGCCGGCTGGCTACCTATGCCGCCCGCTGTATCGACAATGAACTGCTGATGTTTCTGAGAAGCCGCCGGAAACTGAGCCGGGAAGTCTCCCTCTATGAACCAATCGGAACCGATAAAGAAGGCAATGAGATCCATCTTCTGGACATTATGGAAAGTTCCTGCCCTGATACAGCAGAACTGTTCAGCCGAAAAGACGAAGTACGCAGGCTCTATAAGACACTGCGTTCCTCACTCACGGAACAGGAACAGGAAGTTATTAAACTGCGATATGGATTATTTGGCGAGGAGAATCTCACCCAGAAGAGTATCGCGAAGCGGCTGGGCATCAGCCGCTCCTACGTCTCCAGAATTGAAAAAAATGCGATTTTAAAACTCCGCCGCAGCTTCTCTGCGACGTAACAGATCAAAGGGTTCCAGGGGCACACCCAGATCCAGATACAGGATCTGTTTCGGATGGGGAGCGCTCTCACAGGCGTTTCCCTCCTCATCATAAATAGCCCGCACCGTCACCTCCAGGTTCTCCCCGGACGGCTTCATCACCTCAATGGTCTCTCCCACAGAAAACTTGTTTCTCTGGGAAATCTGATAATACCCCTGTTCATTGGGCTCTCCCACAATTCCCAGATAGGTATATTCTTTTACATACGTATTGCTGTCATAAATCTGCGCGTCCGTCCCCGGCTTTCCATAAAAAAATCCGGTCGTAAACAGGCGGTACGTACAATTGGAAATCTGATCCCGGTACCAGTCCATATGAGCCTCATAGCGGGCAGGATCCTCAAAATAATCATCAATAGCCTTCCGGTAAGTCCGGGCCACCGTAGCCACATAGAGCGCCGTCTTCATCCGCCCTTCGATCTTAAAGCTGTCGATCCCGGCCTCTACCAGATCCGGAATATGCTCGATCATACACAGATCCTTGGAATTAAAAATAAAAGTGCCCCGCTCATTTTCATAAACAGGGAAATACTCACCCGGTCTTGTTTCTTCCATTATACTGTATTTCCAACGGCAGGGATGGGTACAGGCTCCCTGATTGGCGTCCCTCCCCGTAAGGAAACTGCTCAAAAGGCATCGCCCGGAATAAGAAATGCACATAGCTCCATGAACAAAGGTCTCAATCTCCAAATCTTCCGGAATATGATCCCGAATCTGACGGATCTCCTCTAAAGAAAGTTCTCTGGCGCTCACCACCCGGCTTGCCCCCTGCTCATACCAGAAACCATACGTGCCATAATTTGTATTATTCGCCTGCGTACTGATATGGCGCTCAATCTCAGGACACACCTCTGCGGCGATCTGAAAAACACCGGGATCTGAGATGATCAGCGCATCCGGTCCGATCTTGCGAAGTTCAAGAAAATATTCTCTCACCCCCTCCAGATCTTCATTATGCGCCAGAATATTGGCTGTCACATAAACCTTTGCTCCCCGCTCGTGAGCAAAGCGGATTCCTTCCGCCATCTCTTCCAGGGAAAAGTTTTTTGCTTTGGCGCGAAGCCCGAAAGCCTCCCCGCCGATATATACCGCGTCCGCCCCAAAAATAACAGCCACTTTCAAAACTTCCAGGCTGCTGGCCGGCACGAGCAATTCCGGTTTTTTCATACCGTTTCTTCCTCTCTGACTTTTACACTGACTGTAACCCCGTCTCCCAGCGGTAAAATTGAAGTGGACAGCTGAGGATGCTGCTTCAGTGTCTTCAGATAACTGCGCATCCGTTTATAGATCGTCCTGTTCCTCCGCTCCACTGCAAAATGAGATTCCACAAGATCTCCATCCTGAAGCACATTGTCCGAGAGCAAAACTCCCCCCACGGGCATAAGTCTTAATATCTCAGGAAGGAAATGAATATACTGCCCCTTTGCCGCATCCATGAAGATAAAGTCAAAGGGGCCGTCCAATGTCTTTAAAATATCTGCCGCGTCTCCGGGCAGCAGCGTGATCCGATCTTCCATTCCTGCCCGCCTGAAATTCTCCCGGGCAGCCGAAATCCGCTTCTCATAGTTTTCTATCGTTGTAATCCTGCAGTTTTCAGGACCATATTGCGCCATCAAAAGAGCGGAAAAGCCCACGGCAGTCCCCACCTCCAGAATATGAGAGGGCTGCACAAGCGCCAGCATAGTCTTAAGAAAACTCTGCATTTCCCGCCGGATGATTGGGACTTTGTCCTTTCTCGCAGAAGCTTCCAGCTCCTCCAGAAAGGGCGTATGTCCCCGATCCAGCGAATTCATATAAGTTACCAGCCGTTCTTCTACAATCACGATTTTTCTCCGCCTTTATCCTCAGCTTCGCCCTCCTCCTGATTCAGAATCACGGGCTGTCCCTCCGTATTTTCCTGACTTAAAATCGCCAGAATCTCCTCGGTTGTCTGCTCTGTATTAAGGATATACGTGCCGGGTCTGATCTTATTGTGATAATCAGAAATGCGCTCCTGGATACGAAAGACCTGATCATCCGTGATCACACCTTTTTTCTCCAGATTCCTGGCTATCTCTTTCACGGAATCTTCTTCCTTTACCACAACTGTGATATCCTGCCCCTGCCCTTTTGCCGCCACCGGAACCTGGTTAAATACCGCATATCCGAAAGAATACGCCGTCTTTCCTGCATAAATAATAGCGATGATGATCAGGGCATACAAAAGGATCCTCAAAATCCCCTTGGCTCCGCTGACTGCTACCCGGTATCCGGTATCCTTCTTCTTACTCATACGCTCTCCTTCTGCTTCTACAGTTCCGGCAGTCGGATCTGTACTTCATCACTAATCCTCCCGGTTACCTCCCGCAGCATGCTGCAAACATCCTGCTCCACGGCGAAAAAATCGTTCACCACCGGGTTGAGACGAAGCTCCTGGCTTTCCTTTTCCAGCCTGTCTGCCTCCTCAAACAGATCCACCTGATCGCTGGTATTGATCTGAAATACCTTCTTTCTGAACTGGTCGATCTTCTTCCGGAGTTCCGGCTGCCTGCTCAGCTTCAGCTCACAGCGCTGATAATTCTGATAAGTCTCACTGGTACGTATCGCGTAAATCAATGCTTTCACGCATTTCTCCACGTTCGCTTCCATTCTGCTATGCCTCCATGATAATGGGAAGGATCATCGGACGGCGCTTGGTTCTCTTCCACAGGAAATCTCCCAGAGAATCTTTAATTACAGTCTTTAATCTTCCCCAGTCATTAATCCTTCTGTCCAAACACCGGTCAATGGCATCTTCCACTACTACTCTGGCCTCTCCCATCAGATCTTCCGACTCTCTGACATACACAAAGCCCCGGGACACAATATCCGGCCCCGCCAGAAGCATATTCGTCCGACGCTCCAGCGTCAGCACAACGATCATAATGCCATCTTCCGCCAGATGCTGACGGTCTCTTAAAACGATATTCCCCACGTCACCCACACCCAGGCCATCTACCAGAATGGGGCCGTTCTGCACATGATCTACCACCTCAGCCTTTTCCTCGCTAAGCTCAATTACATCTCCGGAGCGGAGCATGAAGATATTTTCTTTCGGAATCCCAAGAGAGGCTGCAATCCCGCACTGAGCCTTGCGGTGCCGGAACTCTCCGTGCACGGGCAGGGCATACTGAGGCTGCACAAGAGAATAAATCAGTTTAATCTCTTCCTGGCAGGCATGTCCTGATACATGGACATCCTGGAAAATCACATTGGCTCCCTTCTCCGACAGTTCATTGATCACTTTGGAGACTGCCTTCTCATTGCCCGGAATGGGATTGGAACTGAACACAATGGTATCATTGGGATGGATCTGGACTTTCTTGTGCAGATCTGCAGCCATCCGGGACAGGGCTGCCATAGACTCGCCCTGACTTCCTGTCGTGATCAGAACCATCTGTTCATCGGGATAATTGCGCATCTTATCGATCTCAATCAGTGTATTGTCCGGAATCTTCAGATACCCCAGCTCCGAGGCCGTGCTGATCACGTTGACCATGCTGCGCCCTTCCACCACGACCTTTCTTCCATAGCGATAAGCCGTATTAATGATCTGCTGCACCCGGTCCACGTTGGATGCAAAAGTTGCAATGATCAGACGGCTGTTGGGATGATCTGCAAAAATCGTCTCAAAAGCCTTTCCAACGGTGCGCTCAGACATGGTAAATCCCCGCCGCTCCGCATTGGTGCTGTCGCACATCAGTGCCAGGACACCTTTCTTTCCTATCTCCGCAAAACGCTGCAGATCAATGGCATCCCCGAATACAGGGGTATAATCCACCTTAAAGTCTCCCGTATGAATGACAATACCTGCCGGAGAATAAATTGCCAGAGCAGAAGCATCCTGGATACTGTGGTTTGTCTTGATAAATTCCACCCGGAACGCTCCCAGATTGATGGACTGACCGTGCTTGATCGTCTTTCTCTTGGTACTGCGGAGCATGCCGTGCTCCTTCAGTTTGTTTTCGATCAGCGCGATTGTCAGCTTTGTGCCATAGACAGGAACATTAACGTCTTTTAATACATAGGGCAGTGCACCGATATGATCCTCATGTCCGTGAGTGATCACAAAGCCCTTCACTTTATGGATATTATCCTTCAGATAAGTTACATCCGGTATTACCAGATCGATTCCCAGCATATCGTCCTCCGGGAATGCCAGTCCGCAGTCAACCACAATAATACTGTCTTCATATTCAAAGGCAGTAATATTCAGGCCAATCTGCTCAAGTCCCCCCAGGGGGACAATTCTCAGTTTGCCATTATTGCTTTTTTTCAAAGAGCACCTCCATATTTACGCTCTACAAATAATGCAGGTCTTCCCTACATCTCAATGTCCACGTTCTCTAACATTTGTTCAAATACCCGTGACACGGCTTCCAGTTCCACTTCATCGTCCACCATGACGTATTCCGCTTCCTGGTCCGTCTCTTCGGACATGTCCTTCAGGATATAGGCCTCCGGCTCCTCCGAGTCACCTGCCGCATCGGTCACCAGCAGATAATTACGGCCATTAATCCTGGTCTGTTCTTCTACATAAAATTCTACGTTTGTTCCGTCCTCGTCTGTAAATACAAGCTTTTCCATCATTCTTCCTCCCGGCCGCGGGATTTCTGCATCTGGCAGAAGTCCAGATATCCCTGCAGAATAAAAACTGCCGCCAGCTTATCCACATACTCTTTTCGGTCTTCCCGGCGCACGCTGGCCTCCATCAGAGTCCTGTTCGCTTCCACCGTTGTCATCCGCTCATCCCACATCACAACAGGCAGGCCTGTCCGCCGTTTTAAAACTTCTGCAAATTCCAGCGATTTCTCAGCCCTGTCCCCTATCGTGTTATTCATATGTTTTGGAAAACCGAGCACAATCTTCTCCGCCTGATACTCCTTTGCCAGTTCTTCAATCCTGGCCAGTGTCTGACGCTGTTTGCTCTCTGATTTTCTCCGGATAATCTCCACGCCCTGCGCAGTCAATCCCAGAGGGTCGCTCACCGCTACCCCCACCGTCTTTGAGCCGTAATCAAGTCCCAGAATCCTCATCAGCTGTTTTTCCAGGATTTGTTCTTGATATACTCTTTCAGAAGTTCCTCTACCAGCTCATCCCGCTCCACTTTCATAATCATGCTGCGGGCGTTCTTGTGACTGGTGATATAGGTGGGATCTCCCGACATAATATAACCCACAATCTGATTGACCGGATTATATCCCTTCTCAGCCATTGCATTATATACCACGTCCAGAACTTCTTTTACCTGTACTTCCGGCTCGGTTTTCACTCTGAAATACTGTGTGTTTCCTAAATTTGCCATATCTTCACGCCCTTAACTATAATTAATATCTATTTTATTCTAATACAAAAATGACAAAAATTCAATGGATTTTTTAGGGAATCTAAATACCGTAAAAAAACAGCGTACAGATCTTCAGATAATCCGCACGCTGTCTTTTCACTTTTTCAAATCAAAATTTTTCTGTTTTCCGGCTTATTTTTTCTTGAAGACCATTTTAGATCCGTCTTCTTCTATCGTAATCGTATCGCCGTCCAGGGAAGCTTCTACAGGAACCTCATCCGCGGTAAGCGTCAGCTTTCCGTCCTTTTCTTCCCAGGTTCCCTCTTCTGACATACTCTCGTCAAACGCGGTCATGTCAAGAACAAATTTTCCATCTTCCTTAATTTCCAGGGTCAGAGCGGTATCTTCGTCCACTCCCTCCACACCTGCGCCTGCAGCCAGAGACAGCAGATCTTCCATGTTAATGGTCATTCCCTCTGCCTCGATGGTTTCCAGCTTATAGGAACCGATTGCCTTGCTCTTTCCTCCTCCGCAGCCTGCGAAGCTCAGCGCCAGAACCAGCACCATCATAAAAGTTGCAACTTTTGCCTTGAATGATTTTTTCATAGGTATCTTTCTCCTTTTTCCTTTTGTATGATTATACCACAAAAAAATCCTTTTGCACACTTTTTCTGACTCTTTTATCCAATTTTTTCACAGAGCAGATACTGATCCCCCATCATTTTTTCCGCTCTCACTTCCATTTTTTTGTTCGCGCAGCCATCCTCCGCTTTTACAAGCACAGGAAGATATTCCCGGGTATGTCCGGTCCAGAAAATCTGCCCGCTGTCTCTTATACACATCTCCGAGCCCACGAGACCGT
>URYM01000044.1 GCA_900552095.1 uncultured Blautia sp.
GAGTGGAGATACCAAAGCCTGATGGCGGTGTCAGAAACCTGGGAGTACCAACAGTGACAGACAGATTTGTACAACAAGCCATTGCACAGGTATTAACGCCAATCTATGAGGAACAGTTCCATGACCACAGTTATGGATTCAGACCGAACAGATGTGCACAACAAGCAATTCTAACAGCACTTGAAATGATGAATGACGGTAATGAGTGGATTGTAGACATCGACTTGGAAAAGTTCTTTGACACAGTAAATCATGATAAGCTCATGACTATCATAGGCAGAACTATTAAAGATGGAGATGTTATCTCTATCGTAAGAAAGTACCTTGTCAGTGGAATCATGATTGATGATGAATATGAGGACTCTATCGTGGGAACACCCCAGGGAGGAAATCTCTCGCCGTTACTGGCAAACATCATGCTGAATGAACTCGATAAAGAAATGGAAAAGCGTGGGCTTAACTTTGTAAGATACGCGGACGACTGCATCATTATGGTCGGAAGTGAAATGTCTGCCAACAGAGTCATGAGAAATATTTCACGATTCATTGAGGAGAAACTGGGGCTTAAGGTCAACATGACCAAGAGTAAGGTAGACAGACCACAAGGACTTAAATACCTTGGATTTGGATTCTACTTTGATACAAGAGCACATCAATACAAGGCGAAACCGCATGCAAAATCAGTAGCGAAATTTAAGAAGAGAATGAAAGAGCTCACGTGCCGTAGCTGGGGCGTTAGCAACAGTTATAAAGTGATGAAACTCAATCAGCTTATCAGAGGGTGGATTAACTATTTCAAGATAGGTAGTATGAAAACACTTTGTAAAGAGATGGACGCAAGAATTCGTTGCAGACTGCGCATGTGCATTTGGAAACAATGGAAAACTCCGCAGAACCGCATAAATAACTTGATAAAACTCGGAGTAGATAAGGATACAGCAAGGATTACAGCCTATACGGGTAATCGAATAGCATATGTTTGTCAGCGAAGAGTTATGAATTTTGCAATAAATAAAGAAAGACTAACCCGTTTTGGATTAGTTTCTATGTTAGATTACTATACTGAAAGGTGTGTTACTTGTTAAATTGATTGAACCGCCGTGTACCGAACGGTACGCACGGTGGTGTGAGAGGTCGGAATTTCTCATTTAGGAGAAATTCCTCCTACTCGATTATCTTGAGAGTAGAATGTGAAAGGGGAGAGCGCGATGATAAGAAAAGAAACTTACAGAGAAATGGCAGAAAAGATCCTGGCCCTTACGGGCGGCGCAGAGAACATAAAAAGTCTGGGTCACTGTTCCCTGCGGCTGCGCCTTTCCCTGAAGGAGGCCAGGCTTGCCCGGATAGAAGAGCTGGAACAGCTGAACAAAGTAAAGAAGGTGTTCTGGGCGGAGAATCAGCTGCAGCTGGCGCTGGGGTTCGGACTGGTGACCAGAGTTTACGACGCCCTTTTTGAGAAAGTCCGGCAGGGGGCAGAGGGCGGGAAGAGAAGTGATGAGGAGAGAAGGAAGGAGAGTCCAGAGGAACGGACCGTTCTTTTTTCTCCTGTAAATGGGGAAGTGAGGGATATTTCCGCCTCTTCCTCCCCCTCCTTTGCCAGCGGGACGCTGGGGCCGGGGGCTGTATTCTTTCCGGAGGACGGCCTTGTGACCGCCCCCTGTGACGGAGAGATCAGTTTTGTCTTTCCCAGCAGCCATGCGCTGGGGATGAGACCTGACGGCGGCCCGGCAATCCTGATCCACTGCGGTGTAGATACGGTGAAATTAAACGGGGAAGGATTCATCGGAAATGTGAGAAACCGGCAAAGGGTGAAGAAGGGAGATCTTCTGCTCTCCTTTGACCGGGAACTGATTGAAAAGAGAGGATTTTCTGCGGAGATTCTGCTGGTATGTCCGGAACTGGATCCGGGGCTTTCGTTTTGTCTTGGCCGGTCCGGAAAGGTCAGCCGGGGGGAAGAGACCGCCCTCATTGTTCCGTCAGGGAAAGGGACAGATATTCTTCCAGAGTCAGACGCATAAAGGAGAGGCAGAGAGCCAGGGAGCGGCCTACGTAGCGCAGATGCCAGGGTTCCCAGGCGTATCCGGTGACTTTTTCTTTTCCCTTGGGATAGCGGAGGATGAAGCCGTAGAAAGGGGCATGTTTTTCCAGAAAAATGCCTTCCGGCGTGGAGGAGAATTTTTCCTCCAGTTCAAAATCTGCCGCCGGGCAGGAGACGTCCAGAGCCAGGCCGGTCTGGTGTTCGCTGCAGCCCGGGGGAGCGAGATAGAGATCCGCCGGATTTCCTTTTTTCAGGTAGAGGCTGCTCTGGCGCTCATAGGAGCGGTAGCCCGATATCCCGTAGAGGGAGAGTCCCTCCATACGGCAGCGGTCAAAGAGCTCTTTTCCCGCCAGAGCCGCCGGACGGCAGAGAAGCCTTTTGGGGTCTCCCGATCCGGCCAGAAAAGGAAAGTCCGCCTCCTGAAGCTCAGGGGGAATATAGTCCGGGCCCAGCGGATGTTCCCGGTTTACAAGAATCATAATATTGCACATAAAAAGCCCTCCTGTTCTCTTTATGTATATGAGAACAGAAGGGCTTAAAATTACAGAGACTGCATGCTCATATCTTCCAGCAGTTTGGATTTCATCGCGTAGAGCCTGTCTGACAGATCTACGTATACCTCGTGGGGGTTGACGAGACGTTTGGTCTCTTCCCAGAGCGTGTCCTTTTCTTTTGCACAGACCGCCTGCAGTTCCATCACCGAGGGGGAAGTGTAGACGCACTGGCCTTTCTGGAAGATGGGAACCAGAAGCTGGCGCAGCGTATAAGTTCCTCCCAGGATCTTTGTCTTCTTCCAGGTCTCCAGGGGATCGAAGATGATCATATCTTTGGATTCGTCAAAAGTTTCGTCTGCCAGACAGATCAGATCGGCCCGGATCTTTCCGCTCTTCTTATCGTAGATCCGGTATACCTGCTTGTTGCCCGGATTGGTCACCTTTTCGCTGTTCTCGGACAGCTTGATCTTCGGGGTGAATTCTGCGTCCTCCCGGCTCTTTACAGCAGCCAGCTTATAGACGCCGCCGAAGGCGGGGCAGTCTTTGGAGGTGATCAGGTTTGTGCCCACGCCCCAGGAGTTGATCCTGGCGCCTTGGGCTTTCAGGCTGTCGATCAGATATTCGTCCAGATCGCTGGAGGCGGAGATGATAGCGTCTCCGAAGCCCTCTGCTTCCAGCATTTTGTAGGCTTCTTTTGACAGGTAGGCCAGATCGCCGGAGTCAATGCGGATTCCGTAGCCCTTCATTTCCAGTCCTGCTTCCCGCATCTCTTTGAATACGCGGATCGCGTTGGGAACGCCGGATTTTAACACATCGTAAGTGTCCACCAGAAGGATGCAGGCCTGGGGGTACAGATCGGCGTAGGTTTTAAATGCAGTATATTCATCCGGGAAACTCATGATCCAGCTGTGGGCATGGGTTCCCTTCACCGGGACGTCAAACATCTGACCGGTCAGCACGTTGGAAGTTCCCACGCATCCGGCGATCACTGCGGCTCTGGCGCCGTAGAGTCCGGCATCCGGCCCCTGAGCGCGGCGCAGGCCGAATTCCATAATGCCGTCTCCCTTGGCTGCGTAGACAACCCGGGAAGCTTTGGTGGCGATCAGGCTCTGATGGTTGATGATATTCAGGATGGCTGTCTCCACCAGTTGGGCTTCCATCATGGGGGCGATCACTTTTAAGAGGGGCTCCCGGGGGAAGACCACGGTTCCTTCCGGAATCGCATAGATATCTCCGGAAAAATGAAATCCGCGCAGGTAATCCAGGAAGTCTTCTTCAAAGATGCCGAGACTTCTCAGATAATCGATGTCGTCCGAGGTAAAATGCAGGTTGCGGATGTATTCAATAACCTGTTCCAGTCCGGCTGCGACAGCGTAGCCGCCGTCACAGGGGTTGTGGCGGTAAAAGGCGTCAAAGACAACGATCTGATCCGTAGGGTTCTTAAAATAACCCTGCATCATAGTTAATTCATAAAGATCGGTCAGCAGCGTCAAATTCATAGCTCTCATAGCTTTTCTCCTTTGCCCTTTCGGTATAATAATCTGATTATACCATAAGGTGCGGGGCACGTCCAAAAAAAATCGAAAAAAATTTAAAAAAGTACTTGCTTTTTTTTTCTCCATCCCTTATAATACATTTTGTCGCGAAACGATGGGCTATCGCCAAACGGTAAGGCAACGGACTCTGACTCCGTCATGTGAAGGTTCGAATCCTTCTAGCCCAGTTGTCAGGAGCCTCAGGTGATAAACCTGAGGCTCTTTTGGTTCGCAGAAAAGTTTCTGCGGAATTCTTTCTATATACAAAGTGGAAAATGGCTGTGCCAGGGAGGCAAAAATGAAGTATGAATTTAAGAGCCGGGTCCGCTACAGTGAGATCGGTGAGGACAGGAAACTGACGTTGGACGGGATTTTAAACTATTTTCAGGACTGTACTACGTTTCATTCGGAGGAAGTGGGACTGGGAATGGAAAGACTGGAGGAGAAGAGACGTGTGTGGATGCTGTCCGCATGGCAGATTTGTGCAGAGCGCTATCCTGTGCTGGGAGAGCAACTGACCGTTCAGACCTGGCCCTATGATTTTAAGGGATTTTACGGAATGCGGAACTTTGCTCTGAGGAATGAGGCGGGAGAACTTCTGGCCTGGGCCAATTCCCTTTGGGTTTATGTGAATCTGGATACGGGGCGTCCGGCCCGTGTGGATGCGGAGGAGTTATCCGGATACGTTCTGGAGCCCAGACTTGATATGAAATACGAGGACAGAAAGGTTGCGGTTCCCGCCGGGGGCAGGCAGATGGAGAGTTTTGAGGTGAAGAAGCATCATCTGGACACCAACCACCATGTGAACAACGGGCAGTATATCCGCATGGCGGAGGAATATCTGCCGGGAGACTTCAGGGTGCGGCAGATGAGAGCGGAATATAAGAATCAGGCGCGGCTGGGGGACAGGATCTGTCCTTTTGTGTGCCGGGAAGATGGAAAATATGTGGTTACACTCTCAGATACGGAAGGAAAGCCTTACTGTATCGCAGAATTTAAGTAGGACAGGGGAAAAGGAAGATGGAATTAGGAAAGAAACAGACTTTATATGTGGTCAAGAAAGTGGAATTCGGCGTTTATCTCGGAGATTCCCCGGAGGCGGGGGCGGAGAGCAGAGTGCTGCTCCCGGCAAAGCAGGTGCCGGAAGGGGCGGAAAAAGGAACTGCGATCCGGGTTTTTCTTTATAAAGATTCCAGGGACCGTCTGATCGCCACGACAGCGGAACCGGCGCTTCAGGCAGGGGAGTTTGCCCTTCTGAAGGTAAAGGAAGTTGGCCGGATCGGCGCATTTTTAGACTGGGGACTGGAGAAGGATCTTCTGCTTCCGTACCGCGAACAGACCAAGAAGCTTCACGCGGGGGAAGAAGTCCTGGCGGGTCTTTATGTGGACAAGAGCGGCCGTCTCTGCGCCACGATGAAGATTTATCATTATCTGAAGACGAATCCGCCTTATCAGATCGGAGAGACGGTGGAGGGACGGATCTATGAGATCAGCGACCGGTTCGGCGTATTTGTGGCGGTGGAAGATCAGTATTCCGGCCTGATCCCCAGAAAAGAAGCCCAGGGAGAATTCCATGTGGGAGCGCGTCTGCAGCTTCGGGTGACCGGAGTGAAGGAGGATGGCAAGCTGGATCTGGCAGCCCGCCGGAAGGCTTACCTGCAGATGGATGAGGACGGAGAAAACATTCTGGGCGTGATCGATGAATTTGCAGGAGTTCTGCCCTTTGACGATAAGGTATCGCCGGAGGTGATACAGCGGGAATTCGGTCTGTCCAAGGCGGCGTTTAAGCGGGCTGTCGGGCGTCTTCTGAAAGAGGGCAGGATCGAGATCCGCGACCACAGAATTTATAAAAAGTAATACACAAACTACAGAGAGTGTGGTATAATTAAAATATATAAGTAAAATTCAAGGAGGAGAATCTGGTTTTGGATTCCATAGACTATTATAACCGATATGCGGTTCCCTATTATGAGAGTACGATTGATTTGGATATGAGCGAGATCATGCAGCCGTTCCTGGAGGAGCTCCCTGAGAATGCGGAGGTTCTGGATCTGGGATGTGGCTCCGGCCGGGATTCCCTGGTGCTGGAGGAGCAGGGCTGCCTTGTGACATCCCTTGACGGATCAGAAGAGATGTGTAAGCTGGCGGAGATTTATCTGGACCGTCCGGTGCTGCATATGCTGTATGAGGAGATGGAGTTTGATCAGGTTTTTGACGGCATCTGGGCCTGCGCATCGCTGGTTCATCTGACGCCGGAGGAGATGAAGGGGACGCTGAAGAAGCTTCTGGCGGCGTTAAAGCCGGGCGGTGTTCTCTACTTTTCCACGCATCAGGGGGACCGGAGAGGAACTTATAATGGAAGATATTTCTGCGATTACACCAGACAGGAACTGCGGGATCTCCTGGAAGAGATCGGTGGCAGCAAGGTGATCGACATCTGGCGGACTTCCGATGTGCGCAGCGGCAGAGAGGACAAGATCTGGCTGAATGCGCTGGTGAAAAAAAGACAGTAGGAGTGACAAAGGTGAATTTTGCGCATCTGCATGTACACACGGAGTACAGTCTTCTGGACGGCTCCAATAAAATAAAAGAATACGTTGCCCGGGTGAAAGACCTGGGCATGAACAGTGCAGCGATCACTGACCACGGGGTCATGTTTGGCTGCATTGATTTTTATAGGGCGGCAAAGGAGGCGGGGATCAATCCCATCCTCGGCTGCGAGGTCTACGTGGCGCCCGGCTCCCGCTTTGACAAGGAGGCGGGAGGAAGAAATGACCGGTACTACCATCTGGTTCTGCTGGCGGAGAATAATCAGGGTTACAGTAATCTGATGAAGATTGTATCAAAGGGGTTCGTGGACGGTTTCTACTATAAGCCCCGGGTGGATCTGGAACTTCTGGAAGAATATCATGAAGGAATTATTGCGCTGAGCGCCTGCCTGGCCGGCGAAGTTGCAAGAAATCTTTCAAAAGGGCTGTATGAAGAAGGAAAGAAGGCGGCGCTGCGCTACCGGGATATTTTCGGAGACGATAATTTCTTTCTGGAACTGCAGGATCACGGGATTGCCGAACAGCAGATCGTCAATCAGCAGCTGATCCGCCTGAATCAGGAGACGGGGATCCCGCTGGTATGCACCAACGATGTGCATTATACGCTGGATTCCGATGCGGACTCCCACGATATCCTGCTGTGTATCCAGATGGCGAAGAAGATTACGGACGAGGATCGGATGCGCTATGAGGGCGGCCAGTATTATGTGAAATCACCCCAGGAAATGGAACAGCTCTTTCCCTATGCGCCGGAAGCGCTGGAGAACACGCAGAAGATCGCGGATCGGTGTCATGTGGAGATCGAGTTTGGAGTGACCAAGCTGCCCCGCTACGATGTACCGGGGGGGTACACTTCCTGGGAATACCTGCAGAAGCTCTGCCGGGAAGGACTGGAGGAGCGGTATCAGCCGGTGACGGAGGAACTGAAGGAACGGCTGGACTATGAACTGAATACGATTAAAACCATGGGATATGTGGATTATTTCCTGATCGTGTGGGATTTTATCAAATATGCCCGGGATCATGACATTATGGTAGGACCCGGGCGTGGATCGGCGGCAGGCAGCCTGGTTTCCTATACGCTGGGGATTACGAAGCTGGATCCGGTCAAATATAATCTGCTCTTTGAGCGATTCTTAAATCCGGAGCGGGTGACGATGCCCGATATTGATATTGATTTCTGCTTCGAGCGGAGGCAGGAAGTAATCGATTATGTCTCCCGAAAATACGGGAAGGACCGGGTGGTTCAGATTGTAACCTTCGGTACCATGGCGGCCCGGGGTGTGATCCGGGATGTGGGGCGGGTTCTCGACCTGCCCTATGCGGTGGTGGATTCCGTGGCGAAAATGATCCCGAATGAGCTGAACATTACCATTGATAAGGCGCTGGTGATGAATCAGGAGCTGAAAAAGCTGTATCAGGAAGATGAAGAGATGCATTATCTGATCGATATGGCAAAGAGGCTGGAGGGGCTGCCCCGGCATACTTCCATGCATGCGGCGGGAGTGGTGATCAGCCAGAAGGCGGTGGATGAGTACGTTCCCCTCTCCAGAGCTTCCGACGGCTCCATCACAACGCAGTTTACCATGACCACGCTGGAGGAACTGGGTCTTCTGAAGATGGATTTCCTGGGGCTTAGAACCCTTACAGTGATCCAGAATGCGGTGCGGCTTGCCGAGAGAAGTACCGGAAAAGAGATCGATATGGACCGGATTGATTATAATGATCCTGCAGTGCTGGAAATGATCGGAAGCGGAAAATGTGAAGGGGTTTTCCAGCTGGAAAGTGAGGGCATGAAGAACTTCATGAAGGAGTTAAAGCCGAAAAGCCTGGAGGATATTATTGCCGGGATTTCCCTGTACCGCCCCGGTCCTATGGATTTTATCCCCAAGTACATCAAAGGAAAAAATCACCCGGAGACGATCACCTACGACTGTCCCCAGCTGGAGGAAATCCTGGAGCCGACCTACGGATGTATTGTGTATCAGGAGCAGGTAATGCAGATCGTCCGTTCCCTGGGCGGTTATACGCTGGGGCGGAGCGATCTGGTGCGCCGTGCCATGAGTAAGAAGAAGGCGTCGGTGATGGAGCAGGAGAGGAAGAACTTTGTCTATGGGAATCCCCAAGAAGGGGTTCCGGGCTGCCTCTCCCGGGGAATTGATGAGAAGACGGCCAATAAGATTTACGATGATATGCTGGATTTTGCCAAGTATGCGTTTAATAAATCTCACGCGGCAGCCTATGCGGTGGTTTCCTATCAGACTGCCTGGCTGAAATACTATTTGCCGGTAGAGTTTATGGCGGCGCTTATGACTTCCTGCATTGACAATCCGGGAAAAGTGGCGGAATACATCCTGAACTGCCGGAGAATGGGGATTACGCTGCTTCCTCCGGACATCAATCATAGTGAGGGGAATTTTACGGTGGAAAATAACTGCATCCGTTACGGGCTGTCGGCCATCAAGGGGATCGGGAAACCGGTGATGGAGGCGGTGGAAGAAGAGCGGAACCGTTCCGGAGCCTTTACCAGCCTGAAGAATTTTGTGGAGCGGATGACCGGGAAGGAACTGAACAAAAGGATTATCGAAAACTTTATCAAATCGGGAGCTTTTGACTGTCTGGACGGCACGAGAAAGCAGATGATGATGATCTATATTCAGGTGATGGACACCGTAAACCGGGAGAAAAAGGAGTCTATGACCGGCCAGATGAGTCTCTTTGACTTTATGGGCGAGGAAGAGAAAAAAGAGTATGAGATCAAGATGCCTCCGGTGGGAGAGTACAGCAAGGAGAGCCGTCTGGCCTTTGAAAAAGAAGTGCTGGGCGTGTATATCAGCGGCCATCCTCTGGAAGAATATGAAGAGCAGTGGAGACGGGGGATCAGCGCAGTCACACTGGATTTTCAGCCGGATGAGGAGACGGGACAGCCCCGGATCCGGGATGGAGAGAAAGTCATTGTGGGCGGAATGATCACGGAGAAGAGTATAAAATATACAAAAAATAATAAGACCATGGCATTTCTGACGCTGGAAGATCTGGTGGGAACAGTGGAAATCCTGGTATTTCCCCGGGATTATGAGAAGAATGCTTCCCGGATGGAAGTGGATGCGAAGGTGTTCATCCAGGGACGGGTATCGGCGGAGGATGATAAGCCCAGCAAGCTGATCTGTGAGAAGATCCTTCCCTTTGCGGGAGAACCGGTGGAAATGGTACAGGTAAAGCAGCTGTGGATCCAGTTCCCTGACCGAAGGACCTACGAGGCAAGGGTGCCCCGCCTCTATGAGCTGCTCAAAGATGCGGACGGACGTGATCAGGTGGTGCTCTACCTGCGGGCTGAGCGGGCGAAGAAGGAGCTTCCCCCCAGCAGGAGCGTGGCGGTAAGTGAAGAACTGACTGCTCTGCTGGAGCAGGAGTTCGGCGCCGGCAATGTGAAAGTTGTGGAAAAGAGTATTGAAAAAAGGCGGTAAATGCTATAAAATAAACGAAGAAGCAGGCCCCTGACCTGCCTGAATCAGACAAGCGGCTGACTGCGGAATATCTGTCTCTTATACACCTCTCCGAGCCCACGAGACCGTACTAGATCTCGTATG
>URYM01000045.1 GCA_900552095.1 uncultured Blautia sp.
GGGAAGTGCAGGAATATCTGCGTCTGTCCTGCCCTCAGCCGGTATATCGGTGGTTTAAGGGGAAGACGATGCCCTCTTTGGATCATCTGTACGCTTTAAGCATACTTCTGGGCAGGCATATGGAAGAGCTGGTGGTTCCCGGAGACGGGGAAGAAGGCGTGAGATTTTTTGGAAAGAACCGCAGACGGATGCTTTCTTACTGGGAGAAGATCGAGGCGGCATAAAAAAACGGGCAGAAAAAGCAGGGGCTGTTTTGAAAGCCTCTTCTTTTTCTGCCCGTTTTCCGACTGGTCAGGCGTCACAGATTCCCAGATCCCGGAGGGAATGCCCGATCAGATCCAGGATTTCATCGCTGTCGGCGAGGACAGTATGGCAGTGGTGGCCGGATGTAAGGTTGGTCAGAGGCTTTGACTTTCCGGACTTGATATCTTCCAGAAACTGTCTGACCTGAATCCTGGAACTGATCTGCAGGGGAGCCTTCAGTTCTCCGTAGATTTCATGCTGGACGAAAACGTCCTTTACCGTTCCCCCACAGTCTACGATGGCATTGAGTTCTGCTTCAATCTGGTCGTCCCGGTGAAAAACGTGAAAAACCCGTTCTGCCTTTTTCAGAGCGCCGCAGAGGTAGCCCCTGTTTGTGGAGATGATGTCATAGTCTGCGGCGCGCAGAAGGGCGATGTCCTGTACGATCACCTGTCTGCTCACCTGAAAAAGTTCAGCCAGTTTCGTGCCGGATACCGGCTTCCTGCTGCCCGCGATATATTTCAGGATTTCCTGTCTGCGCATTTCTCCAACCATTTTTCAGATCCTTTCTTTTGGTTCTCCATCCATTATACATCAGAAACTTATACTGCGCGAAGGTTTTTTAAAGAAAGATCCAGAATAGGAGAGGAATGGGTCAGAGCGCCGCTGGAGATATAGTCCACGCCGATGGAAATCAGGCGTTCTATATTTTCCCGGGTTACGTTTCCGGAACATTCCGTTTCTGCTCTGCCGTCGATGAGTTCTACGGCGGCCTTCATGTTTTCGGGAGTCATATTGTCCAGCATGATAATATCAGCGCCGGCATCCACAGCCTCCTGCACCATGTCCAGTGTTTCCACTTCGATTTCAATCTTGCGGACAAAGGGGGCATACTCTTTGGCCATCTGGATGGCTTCTTTTACGCCGCCTGCAGCTGCGATGTGGTTGTCCTTCAGCAGGATTCCATCGGAGAGATTGTATCTGTGGTTATAGCCGCCGCCCACTTTGACTGCGTATTTTTCGAAAATCCGCATATTGGGTGTAGTCTTTCTGGTATCCAGCAGTTTTGTTTTACTGTCTTTGAGAAGATCGGCGATCTGTCTTGTGTAGGTGGCGATACCGCTCATTCTCTGCAGATAGTTCAGGGCAGTGCGTTCACCGGAGAGAAGAACGCGGATGTCTCCGCGAATCACGCCCAGAAGCTGTCCCTTCTGTACAGTATCTCCGTCCTGTACGTAAAATTCTGTCTCAGTTCCGGGATCCAGCAGGGTGAAGACGCGGGCGAAGACGGCAAGACCGGCGATCACACCGTCCTCTTTGCACAGAAGCTGAACTTCGCCCTGCTTTGCTTCACGCATGACAGCGTTGGTGGTAATGTCTTCGCTGGTAATATCTTCCTGAAGGGCCTGTCTGATCAGATTGTCTGCATTTAAGTTCATGGTAATAGTATTCATTTCGTATGATTCTCCTTTTTCATTTCCTGAAGTATTTTTTCTTTATAAATTTCTGCCAGCCTGTCTTTTTGGGCATGAACGTAATCCCGGGCTTCCTGACAGCGCGTTTCAAAGCGGCGGGAAAGAACGGCTTCTTCCCGGGAGGTTTGCTCTTTTTGACTTGCCTCTGTTAAATGGAGGGCGGCGCGTCTGGCAAAGACAAGGCTTTCCAGCAGAGAGTTGCTGGCCAGGCGGTTGGCGCCGTGAACGCCGTTGCAGCTGGTTTCCCCTACGGCATAGAGGTGATCCATGGAGGTATGGCTGTTCTGATCCACCCAGATGCCGCCCATGAAATAGTGCTGGGCCGGAACCACGGGGATCCAGTCTTTTGTGACATCAAATCCTTCTTCCAGACAATGTTCGTAGATATGGGGAAAATGATGCAGGATCGTATCTTCACCCAGTCCGGTCATATCCAGCCAGACGAAAGGTTTCTGATCCAGTTCCATCTGCTTCTGGATGGCGGCTGTGAGAAGATCCCGGGGGAGCACTTCGCTGGCAAAGCGTTCTCCGGCCGCGTTGT
Organism: uncultured Blautia sp.; assembly: GCA_900552095.1. Taxonomy (GTDB): domain Bacteria; phylum Bacillota; class Clostridia; order Lachnospirales; family Lachnospiraceae; genus Egerieimonas. Next base: position 2,260 of record URYM01000045.1, read on the forward strand.
AGAGTTTGGCGCCTTCGCCGCGCACAGACTCCGAGATCAGAAAACGACGGCCGGGTTTCCTGGAATAGAGGGTAGTGGGGTGGATCTGGACGTAGTTAAGATGTTCCAGACGGATCCCGTGTCTCAGGGAAACAGCCAGGGCATCTCCGGTCAGGTGGGGATAGTTGGTGGAGTGGCGGTACAGTCCGCCGATTCCGCCGCAGGCCAGGATGGTGTGATCTGCCCGGATACCAAAAATCTCTTTTTCCCGGCTGGAAGCCAGAAGGCCGAGGCAGCAGTTCCCCTCCTCGATCAGATCCAGCATGGCGGTGTGTTCCAGAATTGTAATATTGGGCAGCTTTTTTACGGCTTCCAGAAGTTTGCTGGTGATCTCTTCCCCGGTGATGTCTTCGTGGAACAGGATCCGGGGCCTGGAATGGCAGCCTTCCCTGGTGTAGGCGAGGTGTTCGCCCTCGCGGGCAAAGTCCACTCCGTATTCGATTAGTTCCCGGATGATTTCCCGGGAAGAGCGAATCATAATATCCACAGATTCCCGCCGGTTTTCGTAGTGGCCTGCTTTTAAGGTATCTTCCATAAAGCTGTCATAATCATTTTCATCCCGGAGTACACAGATTCCTCCCTGAGCCAGGTAGGAATCACTGTGCTGCAGCTCTTCTTTGGTGAGGAGCACGGCATTCATCCGGGGCGGGAGATGCAGGGCGGCGAAAAGACCGCTGACTCCGCTTCCCACGATTGCCACGTCTGTTTTTATGGTTTTCATAAATTCCGTCCTCCTATTTCGCCAGCCGCAGCATTTCATCCAGAGATTTCTGAGCCAGCGCTGCCGTGGAGGCGGGAATCTGAACTGCTCCGGTTCCGTTTTTCAGGCTGTCCCGGATCTTCTCCAGGGTGACCCGTTTCATATCCCGGCAGAGCTGACCGTCCATGACAGAGTGAAAGATTTTTTGGGGACAGCGTTTTTTCAGTTCATACAGGACCCCTTCTTCTGTTCCGATGAGAAATTCTTTTTTGTCGGAAGTTTCGGCATACTGGATAATCTCGGAAGTACTGCCGGTAAAATCAGCCAGTGCAAGGACAGACTGTATACATTCCGGATGAACTAGGAACTCTGCGTCCGGGTGTTCCCGGCGGGCTTTCCGGATGAGTTCCGGGGTGATTGCCGCATGAACCGGGCAGAAGCCGTCGTTAGGGATGATATTTTTTTCAGGGACCTGTTCTGCCACATAGGCGGCCAGGTTTCCGTCGGGAATGAAAAAGATATTTTTCTGCGGCAGAGCCTTTACAATTTTTACTGCATTGGATGAGGTGACGCATACGTCGGCGGCGGTTTTTAATTCCGCAGTGGAATTAATATAGCACACTACAGCCAGATCTTCGTAAGTTTTGCGCATCTTTTGGATTTTTTCTGCGGAAGCCATATGGGCCATGGCGCAGTCCGCCGCTGGATCCGGGAGAAGAACCGTTTTGTCCGGGTTTAGGATTTTGGCGCTCTCTCCCATGAAGGCCACCCCGGCAAATACGATCACATCCGCATCGGTCTGCCGGGCCATTTTGCTCAGATAATAAGAATCTCCTATGTAATCCGCGATCTCCTGTACCGGAGCCGGGACGTAATAATGTGCCAGAATGACAGCATTTTTTTGACGCTTTAAATTTTCGATTTCCTCTGTTATGGAATTCATCTTCTGCTAATCCTCCTGCTGAAAGCATTTGCCAGTCATTATACAATAAAAATTTACAAGTGACAAGACAGAAAATAAAGGAAGGAAAAAAAGGGAGAAAACCTCCGGCAAATGGAATTGACGGGGAGGAGGGAGTGCGCTATCATCGAAGTATCAGACAGACGGGATGGGAAGGTGGGAGAGAGGTTATGGTTCAGCCCAAAATCACCATGGTCGGAAGGACGTATGGCAGGCTGACTGTACTGGAACAGGCAGAACCGCTCAAAAAAGACAGGCAGGCCTGGTATCGCTGCCGCTGTGACTGCGGCGGCGAAATTACAGTTCGGGGAACCAGTCTTCGCAATGGAAGTACTGCAAGCTGTGGCTGCCTGCGGCGGGAGAAAACGAAGAAGAGAAATGCAGAAGCCGCCGGAAAGAAGTTCGATCTGACCGGAAAACGATTTGCATTTCTCACAGCAGAGAAGAGGCTGGAGGAACGAAAGAAGGGAAGCTGTCTCTGGCTCTGCCGCTGTGACTGCGGACGATATTATAAAGGTAAGACACATGATCTGATCAGCGGAAGGGTAAAAGCTGCGGCTGTATTCCGAGCAGGGTGCCAGAAGATCTTACAGGGCGCAGATATGGTTCTCTGACTGTGCTGGAATTGTCCGGAGAGAGAAAGAAAAACGGTGCTGTGGTCTGGAAATGCCGCTGCGACTGCGGGCAGGAGACTTTTGTTTCCAGTGGAAATCTGAAGCAGGGGAGAACTGTGAGCTGTGGCTGTGTCCGCCGTGAAAATCTTGAGGGCAGACGATTCGGGAAGCTTATAGTGACAGGAATCGGGAAGCAGTCAGGGAGAGGCAGGGGGGCTTTCTGGAATTGTCTTTGCGACTGCGGAACTTACTGCGAAGTACACGCTTACAAATTAAAGAGCGGTCATACGCGCAGCTGCAGCTGTTCTCACAGGGAAGCAATTCTGGATCTTACAGGGCAGAAATTTGGCAAACTGACGGTGCTGGGAGACAGCGGGAGGAGAAGGGACGGATCCGGAGGAATGATATGGAAATGTCTCTGCAGCTGCGGACAGGAAAAAGAGATCCGGCAGGATGCTCTGGTGTCAGGGGCAGCAGCCAGCTGCGGCTGCGTGAAATCCAGGGGAAATGAGAAAGTAGCCAGACTTCTGAGGGAGGCAGGACTTTCTTATCAGCCGGAGTATTCACCTCCGGACATGAAGGGAAAGCGGCGATTTGACTTTGCTGTCTGGGAGGCAGGAAAGCTGTCTTATCTGATTGAATATGATGGTGTGCTGCATTTTGGATATTCGGACAGCGGATGGGATACCGAAGCCCGCTATCAGAAAATGCGTGTGAGTGATCGGGAAAAGAATGCGTATTGTTTCCAAAAAGGGATTCCCCTGATCCGTGTTCCATATACAAGATTTTCCAGACTGGAGGCAGAAGATCTCCATCCTGGGACGACGGCTTATCTGGTGAATGGAAAAAGCCGGAGAGTCGTTGCGAAAGCGAAACCGAAAGGGGAGAAAGAGGCTGATGAAGACAGCGGGGAGATATTCAGGGAAGATCAGATTCCTGGCGGCAGCGGGGATCTTACTGGCAGTTCTGGCGGGCTGCAGAAAAGAAAATCCTGACGTCGGGAAAACAGAGGCGGAAACGGCTGAGGCTGACCGGGCAGGGGAAGAGATCCTTGAGGTTTGTCGGGCATATCCGCAGCCGGAAGAAGATGCCCGACGGGATCAGGATACCATGAAAGAAATGATCGGCCGGCTGGGAGAAGCGGGGTATGCGGCAGTGGACAGTGAAAATCAGATTGATATGACCTGCCGTGAACAGCTCCTCTCTTTCTGTGAGAAAGCGGGACAGAAGGAGGAGGTGCAGGCGACGGTGGCTGAGATTTCCTGGACTGGAGAGTGTGTGATCTGGAACTTTCAGGCCTGTGGCGGGGAGCTGGATGTGAACCGGCAATATTGCAGTTATAAGAATGGGAAACTGGAGAAAACCTGGGAGGGGAATTACCGGGCGCAGGAGTGGAAGTACACGGAAGAGGGATACTTTATGTTTTCCGGCGCCTGTTTTTCAGAGGACATGTATCGTCTGGCGGTGAGCACTTCGGAAGAGTATGGAGCCTTTCGGGTACTGCCCCTGGATGAGCAGTGCAGAAGATTAAGGCAGACTTATCTGGATCCTGTGGGGTTTGTGCGGAATAATCTGTTTCTTACAGACTGGAGTGAGGAGGATTTCGGCAGTCTGAATTTTTATGATGTATATGATCTCTTTTATGAACAGGTAAATGGAGGGGAAAATCCGTATGTCATGGCAGCAGATCTGGGGGAGGAGGCCGTGTATCAGATACCGGAAGAAGAGTTTGAAGAGGTTATTATGAAATACTTTTCCATCGACCGGACAGAGCTGCGGGAAAAGACAGTGTATCATCCGGAGACTTCTTCTTATGAGTACAGGCCGAGAGGATTTGATGAAACAGAGTACCCGGAATATCCTTATTCAGAGGTATTGGGATTTACAGAAAATGGAGACGGTACGATCACCATGGATGCGCAGGTGGTATTTCCGTATGCCTGTGATTCTAAAGTGTATGCGCATAAGGTGACTGTGCGTCCTGGGAAGGATGGGACGGTGCAGTATGTGTCCAATCAGGTGGTGCCCGCAGAGGACAATGGGGAGGCAGTCTGGCATACAAAGAGAAAAGATCAGAATTGACAAGCAGGTGAAAATCTGTATAATAGTTATGTAGCGAACAGTTAGTTAGCGAATTATAAAAGAGCTTTTGGTCAGATCCTTCGATCTCTCCGACAGCCCTTTTCCAAAGGAGAAAATATGTGCCGGAAACATTGTATCGGTAAAGAGATCAAGAAATTAAGTCATATGATTCTGCGTCAGTTCCTTGCCTATGAGACAGCGCGGGGGAGGGAAGATGTGACAAAAACGCAGGGGCATGTGCTGGCCTATCTTTATGAACAGGAAGGAAGGGATATCTTTCAGAAAGATGTGGAGGCAGAGTTTTCTATTTCCAGATCTACAGCCACGGGGATTCTCAAATTGATGGAAAAAAGAGGATATATCCGAAGAGAACCGGTTGAGCAGGACGGGCGGTTAAAACGTCTGGTACTGACAGAGCAGGGAAAAAGCGGTCATCAGCAGGTGATAGAAGATATTCAGTATCTGGATGCACGTCTGATGGACGGTATTTCCAGGGAATATCAGGAGATCTTTTGGAATGTGGTAGAAAAAATGGAAGAAAACGCGGAGCGCGTGATAAAAGGAGAGGAGAGTGAAAAATGCTGAAAACACTGGGAGCGCAGGTGAAGGAATTTAAAAAAGATTCCTTTCTTACCCCCTGCTTTATGATTCTTGAAGTTCTGATGGAAACCATGATACCATTTCTTATGGCTTCCATTGTGGATGAGGGAGTAAATGGTGGAAATATCAGCCATATATACCGGACGGGCGCCCTGATGATCGGAGCGGCGCTGATCGGTCTGTGGGCTGGAATTATGGGAGGAAAACATGGAGCCAGGGCTTCGGCGGGGCTGGCTAGGAATCTGCGGAACAGTATGTTTGAAAATATTCAGACATTTTCCTTCCGCAGCATTGACAAATACAGCACGTCAGGACTGATCACCCGTCTGACTACAGATGTGACCAATATTCAGAACGCTTATCAGATGATTCTGCGTATGTGCACCCGGGCGCCGGCGAGCCTAGTCTGTGCCATGACCATGGCATTCTTTATTAATGCCCGGCTGGCCAGTATCTATCTGATCGCAGTTCTGGTTCTGGGAACACTTCTGATTCTGATCATGAGCCGGGCGATCAAATATTTTAATCAGGTATTTAAAAAGTATGACGCTTTAAATGAGAGTATCCAGGAAAATGTGGCGGGGATCCGTGTGGTGAAAGCCTATGTCAGGGAAGGATATGAGACGGAGAAGCTGGAGAAAGCCAGCGATAACATTTACCGCATGTTTGTGAAGGCAGAGAAGATTATTGTGGGAAATATGCCTCTTATGCAGGTGACGGTTTATTCCTGCATTCTGGGAATCAGCTGGCTGGGTGCACACATGATCGTACAGGATACCCTGACAACAGGAGAGCTGATGAGTCTTCTGACTTATTGTATGAATATTCTGATGAGTCTTATGATGCTGTCTATGATTTTTGTTATGATCACTATGAGCATGGCCAGTGCGGAGCGAATCACGGAAGTCCTGAATGAGAAGACGGATCTGGTGAATCCGGAGGAACCGGTATATCAGGTGGAGAATGGTGAGATCTGCTTCTCCCATGTTTCTTTTTCTTATAAGCAGGAGAAGGGCGAGCCGGTGCTGCGGGATATTAATCTGACGATCCGCCCGGGTGAGACGATAGGAATTATCGGAGGAACCGGGAGCGCCAAGTCCAGCCTTGTCAATCTGATCAGCCGTCTCTATGATGCGACGGAGGGGCAGGTGATGGTAGGCGGACGGGACGTGCGGGAGTATGATCTGGATACGCTGAGAAATGAAGTAGCCGTAGTGCTGCAGAAAAATGTACTGTTTTCCGGAACGATCCTGGAGAATCTTCGCTGGGGAAAAAAAGATGCGACGGAAGAAGAGTGTGTGCATGCCTGTAAACTGGCCTGTGCCGATGAATTTATCCGGCGTTTCCCGGAGGGGTACCATACGTATATCGAGCAGGGCGGAACGAATGTGTCGGGAGGACAGAAGCAGAGACTCTGCATTGCCCGTGCTCTTCTGAAGAAACCGAAGATCCTGATCCTGGATGATTCTACCAGCGCGGTGGATACGGCTACGGATGCCAGGATCAGAAAAGCTTTTGCGGAGGAAATCCCGGGTACGACCAAGCTGATCATTGCCCAGAGGATTACCAGTGTCCAGGGAGCAGATCGGATTATTGTCATGAATGAGGGAAGGGTAGATGGGTTTGATACCCATGAGAGGCTTCTGGAAAGCAATGAGATCTACCGTGAGGTTTATGAGTCTCAGACCAGGGGAAGCGGAGATTTTGACGAGAATGGAGGTGACCGGTAATGCCGGGGGCAGGAAAAGGAGAAAAGCCGGAAGTGAAGAATCCGGGAAAAATGCTGAAGCGGATCCTTGCCTATATATGGAAGGATTACAAGTTCCATCTGATCGCAGTGCTGGCGGGTATCCTGGTTGGAGTTCTGGCCAATGTGCAGGGAACGATGTTTATGAAGACTCTGGTGGACGATTATATTCAGCCCATGGTAGAGACCGGGAGCCGGGATTTTGGCCCTCTTCTTCTGGCGATGGCCCGGGTAGCGGGATTCTATGCGCTGGGAGCGGCGTCTACTTATCTGTATAACCGGCTGATGATTTATGTGACACAGGGAACGCTGAGGAACCTTCGGGTAGAAATGTTCCGTCACATGGAGACGCTGCCGCTGCGCTACTTTGATACTCACCCGCACGGTGACATCATGTCTGTGTATACCAATGATATTGATACGCTGCGCCAGATGATCAGCCAGGGAATGCCTCAGCTTCTCTCCAGTGCGATTACCGTGGTCAGCGTTATGGTAAGTATGCTGATCCTCAATGTACCGCTGACACTGACTACCCTGGTTATGGTTGCCGTGATGCTGTCAGCGACAAAAGCCTTGGCTTCCCGGAGCGGAAAGTATTTCGTGAAGCAGCAGGTGGATATGGGTAAGGTGAACGGCTACATTGAAGAGATGATGGAAGGGCAGAAGGTAGTGAAGGTATTCTGCCATGAAGAAGAAAGCATGGAGAAGTTCCGGGAACTGAATGAACAGCTTTTTGAGAGCGCAGATTCCGCCAACAAATTTGCCAATATGCTGGGGCCTGTGAATGCGCAGCTGGGAAATGTAAGTTATGTGGTCTGCGCGATTGTGGGAGGAATTCTGGCCTTTAATCATGTGGGCGGGTTTACGCTGGGGGGACTGGCCAGCTTCCTTTCTTTTAACAAAAGCTTTAACATGCCGATCAATCAGGTGAGCCAGCAGCTGAACGGAATTGTTATGGCGCTGGCAGGGGCGGAGCGTATTTTCCGCCTTCTGGATGAAACTCCGGAGACGGATGAGGGATATGTCACCCTGGTTAATGTGGAGAAAGCGGCAGGAACTCTGATCGAGACGAAGAAGAGAACAAACCGCTGGGCATGGAAGCATTTTCATAAGGCAGAAGGAACTCTGTCTCTTATACA
>URYM01000046.1 GCA_900552095.1 uncultured Blautia sp.
ATATTGATTGCCATGATCAAATTCATGTTATCGGAGGCTGAGGATAAAAATAAAATAGGAACCTTGGAGACCCGCCTGATCTGGCTGCACCAGTGATAACCATTGTAAAAAGGCAGAGAGATATCCATCAGTACCAGCTGCGGCTCCACCTGGGCAAAAAGCTCCATCACCTGGCTGAAATCCTCCACACAGGTTACTTCATACCCCCAGCCGGAAAGCTGTTCCCGGATGGTAGAGGCGATCACCCGATCGTCCTCTACCAGAAGAATCCTGTACATAAAATCCTCCTTTTATTTCACTGAAATCGTATACCCGCTGCAGAAAACCTCTCCCGGTGCCGCCTGATTGCCATATGCCCGGTCTTTCCACTCTCCCGCAAAATCCACGGCGTCACAGCGGCCACACCAGGGTTCGATACAGATAAAGGGAGCATCCTTTTTAATGGGCGACCAGATACCTGCCAGAGGCATGTCAAATCTGACGGAAAGATAGGGAACCCTGTGCTCATCCGCCAGAAAGATTTCCTTTACCTGACCGTTCTCGATCATAAGGGCATCACGGTCAAAAGTATCTTTCTCCACTTTGAACATACCATTTACCAGCGGCTGGATGTGAAGCTCCGGAGCAGCCAGGCCGGAACTTAAATCAACCAGCCGGTATTCCAGATAATCTGCTCTGGCATCACAGCCTATATACCCTCCCTGCCAGCAGGGTTTCTCCCCGCCGGGAGGGCAAAGAAATGCCGGATGGCCCCCGATGGAAAAATACATCATTTCCTCCCCTGTATTCTCCACTCTCCAGAGAACCTTTAAGTCCTCCCCCTGAAGCTGGTAACCGATCTCCAGCCGGAAAGAGAAGGGAAAACTCTCCCTTGTCTTTTCATCATCGGTAAGAGAAAACCAGATTTCCTCTTCTTTCTGCTCCTTCACTTCAAACTCCCGCCGTCTGGCAAACCCGTGCTTTGCCATTTCATACGTCTTTCCCTGATGGGTATAGACATTATTTTTCAGTCCCCCTACCAGCGGAAACAGCAGAGGGGAGCGGCCGGTCCAATATCTTTCATCTCCATTCCAGATATACTCCTGACCATTCTCCTTTTTTACCAGAGAGATCAGCTCTCCCCCCAGAGACTGAAAAACAGCTTTTAATTTTTCGTTTTCTATCGTGTATCTGCCCATATTGATTCCTCCTTCGCTCTTTACAGAACCTTCGTCGTCCATTTACTGCAGTCCCACACATCCGTTGCCAGATCCTGATAAAATTCCGGCTCATGACAGATAAGAAGAATGCTCCCCTTATATTCCTTCAACGCCCGTTTCAGTTCCTCCTTGGCATCCACATCCAGATGATTGGTCGGCTCGTCAAGCAGAAGAAGATTCGTCTCCCGGTTGATCAGTTTACACAGGCGCACCTTAGCCTGCTCTCCGCCTGAGAGAACCCGTACCTGGCTCTCAATGTGTTTGGTAGTCAGTCCGCATTTCGCCAGCGCAGAACGAACCTCATACTGGGTAAAGGCGGGAAATTCCTGCCACAGTTCCTCAATGCAGCTGCGGGTGTTGCCGGGAGCCATCTCCTGTTCAAAATATCCCACAGAAAGATAATCTCCCATCTGCGCATATCCCTCCAGCGGCCGGATCAGCCCCAGGATACTCTTCAGAAGCGTCGTCTTTCCGATTCCGTTGGCTCCGATCAGAGCGATCTTCTGACCTCTCTCCATCTCCAGATTCAGAGGCCTGGAAAAAGGTTCTTCATAACCGATCACCAGATTTTTCGTCAGGAATACCATTTTCCCAGAAGTTCTGGCTTCCTTAAAAGAAAACTGGGGTTTGGGTCTCTCTGCCGCCAATTCGATCACATCCATTTTATCCAGTTTTTTCTGCCTGGACATAGCCATGTTCCTGGTAGCTACCCGGGCTTTATTCCTGGCCACAAAATCTTTCAGCTCGCTGATCTCCTGCTGCTGTCTGCGGTAGGCGGCCTCCAGCTGTGCCTTTTTCGCCTGATATACTTCCTGGAATTTGTCATAATCCCCCACATAACGATTCAGTTCCTGATTCTCCATATGATAGATCAGATTAACCACACTGTTCAGGAAGGGAATATCATGGGAAATCAGTATAAATGCATTCTCATACTCCTGCAGATATCTGGTCAGCCAGGCAATATGCTGTTCATCCAGATAGTTGGTCGGCTCATCGAGCAGCAAAATATCCGGTTTTTCCAGAAGCAGTTTTCCCAGAAGCACTTTCGTTCTCTGTCCTCCGGACAGTTCTGTCACATCCTGATCTAGTCCCAGTTCCAGAAGCCCCAGCGCCCTCGCCACTTCCTCCACCTTGGCATCAATAATATAAAAATCATGTGCCGACAGAAGATCCTGGATCGTTCCCAGTTCCTCCATCATACGTTCCAGTTCTTCCGGGTCTGCCTCCGCCATCCGGTCACAGATTCCGTTCATCCGCTCTTCCATCTCGAAGAGGGGAAGGAAGGCAGATCGCAGCACATCTGCGATGGTCATGCCTTTTTCCAGAACGGCATGCTGATCCAAGTATCCTGCGCGGACATTCTTTGCCCACTCTACTTTTCCCTCATCCGGCATAAGTTTCCCGGTTACAATATTTAAAAATGTCGATTTTCCCTCTCCGTTTGCCCCAACAAGACCAATATGTTCGCCTTTAAGTAAACGGAAAGAAACGTCCTGAAAAATCGCCCTGTCCCCAAAACCGTGAGACAAATGTTCCACATTTAGTATACTCATAGAATCAAGTCTTTCTCCTTCGTCATTTTATAAGAGATAAAAGGTGCCCGAGAAAATGCCCCGAACACCTAAGAACTGCAAAACAGATTGTAACCGATCAGCATAAAGGCTGCCGCCGCCAATACGGTCCAGAAATTGGTGGGAATGATAATCATAAGCATCATTCCTATGCCGGTCCAGAATAACAGAAAACCCAGCACCCGGTTCATAGAACTACTCCTGTTCTTTTTCCGCCTCTTGCTCTAATATATGCGCTACTTCCTCGGAAGAATACTCAGAACCACCGTCTTTCTTTGTAAACTTATTAACCAGATCCGGAACCATATCCAGAATCTTGGTCACCGCATCCTGATTTTTGATATTTACCAGGCGGGTTCCGTTCTGATTAATGACAAGAACGGCACTGGGAGATACCTTTCCGCCCATGCCTCCGCCTCCGTTATTTTTAGCATTTTCGGCAAAGGCTCCCGCCGCCACTCCGAAACTTACATCCACCAGCGGGAGGATGATCGTATCGTCGATGTGAATCGCCTCTCCCACTACTGTCTTCGTGGTAATAAAGCTGTCCATGCCTTTAAACAGGGCAGATACTGTTGACTGAAAATCATTGACTGCCATAATAACCTCCTATTTTTCTGATCCGCTTCAGGCATTTCCCATCCGCCGGAACCGTTTTATCGTTATTTTTATATTTTTATCCATCCAGATCTTCAGAGCTGTCTTCAGAAAAAAGATCCCATAAATCCTCCCGGAGAATCTTATCTCCCCCTCCAGCACTTCCCGGTCAAACGCCGGAATCAGTGACAGCTGTTTGCCATAAAGGGGATAAAACGGAGAAACCGCTGCCAGGAACTGTCCTGTGGCAGACGGATCCGCAAAGCCAAAGAGGATCTTTCCTTTTATCTTTCCGGGAAGCACATGGTGCAGGATCCTGCCCAGACTGCCTTTGATCAGATTCCAGGCCTCTCTGGTGTGGGGATCTCTGGCAAATCTCTTCCACTTTTCTATTTTAGCACAGATCCCGTCGATTGTGAAACAGATTTTCTCAATCCGGCGGCACACTTTCACAGGGAAAAGGGCAATGCTGCGCAGGATTCTCCAGATGGCCTTTCCTACACCGGACACAGCCCGGAAAATTTTCCCCAGAACCCGTTCTCCCTTTTCCCACAGACAGAGTTTCTCCTCTGCTTTTTCCTGTTTCTGTTTGGCCGGCACAGGACAGAATCCTTCCTCCGGCTCCGGCATCTCCGCTTTTTCCTGAATTTCCGGAACCTGTGTCAGTTCTTTCCCTATCTTTTCTTCCGGGCTGTCCGGTTTTGCAACTTTTCTCCGACGCTGTCTCTGCCTTTTTTCTAATAGCCTGCCCAGCTTTCTCAGAGAAATACCAAAGATCCGAATATCCCATTCAGCCTTTTCTTCCCGATAGGAACAGGTGAAATGAACCAGATGAAGAAACCAGGAAACGCAGATCCTTCCCTCCAGCCTGCCGCTTTCTCTTTTCCCCTGTCCGCTGTAACGGAGCGGTACCAGAAGAGCAGAAAGAACAGCAAAAAGAATCAGCCCGATCAGGATCAGCAGCAGAATCCCTGCTGTTTTTAAAATTGTCAATATGATATGTATCATCCGATCCTCTTACTTTCCTTCCCTTTCTGCTGTTATCAGATAAGTGCGGATATCTCCTCCGCCTGTTTCCTGAAAAACATCTGCCGCCATCTGTTCTACCAGTTCCAGCGCCTCGGGATAACTTCCCGCAAGCCCCGCTATCATGGGAGAAATCCCTCTTTTCTCTCGTCCCTCCATCTGAGAGACAGAAAGAATATCCAGCTGATCCCGCTCATTGGAAGCCAGCGTGACCACATACACCCCCGGTGTCTTTCGGCCTCTTTCTATTTTCCGGATCAGTTTCTCTTCTTTCTTTTTTACAGTTTCCCCCACATAGAGATTTTTATACCAGTTCAGCATAAATATTTTCCTGTCTCCTGTCCATATCTGAAACTAACATTTTTCAAAAGAATCTCTTTAAAATTTATGTGCAATCTTCAAGCTCACCCCCGCCTCTCCGGAAACAACTCCGAAATACGGACTGCTCTTAAAAATTGCACATATCTTTTCTTAAAAATACTTTCGGTTTCCCCACAGATTAGACTTTTTCAAATCCAGATATTCGTTATAAGCCCTCTCCAGGATCTGCCTCTCATTAGAAAATTTTAACAGATGGTAAGCTTCATGGAACTTATAATAACCGGAATCCACAAAGTATTCTTCTCTCTGCGGCCTGCTGTAATAGCTGCCTGCCATCATCAGATACCAGTGCACATCCTTCTCCACCGTGTCCTCCGGCACGCTGAACGTGTACTGACTCTTCCCGATATACTTAATGATAGAAGCCTGTACACCGGCCTCCTCCATCACTTCCCGGACTGCGGTATCCTTATATTCCTCGCCTTTTTCAACAGTTCCCTTGGGAAGCACCCAGCCCTCATACTTGTTCTTATAACTTTTATAGAGCGTCAGGATCTTCCCCCGATAAATTACCACCCCGCCACAGCTCGTTGCTTCAATCATCCTGCAAGACCTCCTGTTATCCCGGTATGGCCGGAATATGCGTTGTGTATTTTTTCACTAGGAACAGTATACCGCTTTTTTCTCCCGTACGCAAGCTTGTTTTGCCGATTCCCCACAGTATGCTCACCCCGCATGGTAGGCATCGAAAATTTTCTTGGCAATGGGAACTGCAACCTCACTTCCCGTTCCCGATCCCTCGGAGATCACACTGACAACGAGATCCGGATCTTCCACATTGGAAAATCCCACAAACCAGGAATGGGGAATATCAGATCCTCCGTGCTCCGCCGATCCTGTCTTGCCGGCCACCGTATAACCGGATCCGGAGAGGCTTTTGGCCGTACCGGTCGCCGTTACCTGCTGCATCAGTGCACTTAAAGCATCTGCTTCCTCCGGCGTCATCAGCGTATCATACGTCTTGGGACTGTACTTTTTCACCCGGGATCCGGTATAACTCTGAATCTCATCTACCAGATATGGCTTCATCACTTTTCCGTCATTGGCTACCGCACTGACGATCATCGCCATATGCATGGGCGTTACCAGCGTGTTCCCCTGCCCGATCGAAGTCTGCATGGTCAGCGGTTTTCCCGCATTTTTATCCAGAGTAAAAGAACTCTTGTTTGAGAGCATATCTCCCAGAGAAAGATCTTTGTTAAAGAGCAGATCTTCTGCCGTTTCCTGGAAAGTAGAAAGGGAAGTCGCCATACCAATCTCCGCAAAGGCCGTATTACAGGATTTTGCGAAAGCTGTGGCAAAATCCTCCTGCCCGTGTACCGTATTATTATAACAGTGCAGTGTATACTCTCCGGCCGGAAGGGTTCCCGTACAATTATAGGAAAATCCGTCAAAACTTCCTTTGTCCCTCAAATATGCCAGGGCAGTCACAATTTTAAATGTAGATCCCGGCGGATACAGCCCCTGAGTCGCCCGGTTTACCAGACTGCTGTTTGTCTCATCCGACACCATGGCCTCCCAGTCCGCCGCCAGCGTATTGGGATCAAAATCCGGTTTGCTTACCAGAGCCAGCACCCTTCCTGTATCCGGTTCCATCGCCACTACCGCGCCTTTGTTATTTCCCAGCGCGTCATATGCCACCTGCTGCAGCTTTGCATCCAGGGTGGTGATCACATTATCGCCCTGATTTTTCTGATCTTTCAGACCATTCTCCACCTGTTCCAGCACAAAAGCATGAGAACTGAGCAGCTGCGAATTCTTGGACAGTTCGATACCGCCCCTTCCGTTGCTGTCATATCCCACCGCATGGGCGAAAACCCGTCCGTAAGGATAAACCCGGGTTTCATTTCCCTCGCTGTCGGTCTCCGTCTTTGCCAGAACTTCTCCGCCGGAGGCCTGGATCTCCCCCCGCACCACATGTTCCGCATAAGTATCCTGCCGCCGGTTATAAGGACTGCTGATCACATCATCCTTCAGCTTCACATTAAAATATACCATATATCCAATCAGGGAGAGAAACATACCCACGCACAGGTAAGCAATGATGACATACTCCTTACCAGTTGAGGCTCTTCTCTGTTTCTTCCTCGATTTTTTCTTCGAGGGTTTTTTCCCGGTCTGGTCTGGGCGGGCGGTATACGGGGGGTACATCCCGGTATCCCCGCTCCGGTCCTGATACCGGCTGTCTGTAGTCCGGTACCCGGTATCCCGGGTTCTGGTACTGTTGGTTTTGGTACTGCGGGATTTGATTTTCCCGGATTTGTTTTTCTTGTTTTTGTCTCTCAATATGATCACCTTCATCTTCTCTCAGCAGATATAATCCCTGAATAATCGCAAATACCAGGATTGTAGCCATCACGGAACTTCCGCCGTAGCTTACCAGCGGAAGCGTAATTCCCGTCAGCGGAATAAACTTGATCGAACCGCCCACGGTAAGAAATACCTGAACGGTATACTGGGTTCCCAGCCCCAAAGCTACCAATTTATAGAACCGGTTGCTCATCTTCATGGAAATATTAACAATCATCAAAAAGCAGCTCATGCACACCAGAAGCATGCAGATTGCGAAAATCCCTCCCAGTTCCTCACAGATTGCCGCAAAAATAAAGTCTTTCTGCACCACCGGGATTGTGTTGGGCGATCCGGCAAAGAGGCCGGTTCCAAACCATCCGCCCGCGCCAATGGCAAAAAGGGACTGCACGACCTGGTAGCCGCCGCCCGGCTGATCATAGGTTCCGAAAGGATCTCTCCAGGTTTCCACACGCTGACGCACATGGTTAAAGAGAAAATATGCAACCACAGCCGCACCGCATCCCCCCGCCGCACCTGCCAGCGCATAAACCGGTTTTTTAGTGGCCACATAAATCATAACCAGATAAGCCATAAAGAAAACCACCGCGCTTCCCAGATCTTTACAGGCCACCAGGATCAGTACATGGGCGCCTGCAATCACAGAAGCTTTCACCACGTTTTTAAAGCTGGTATCTGCCCGCAGAATACTGGCCAGGAAAAATACAAAGGTGATCTTCACCACCTCCGACAGCTGGAATGTCACTCCCCCCACTTCGATGGAGAGCTTGGCTCCTCCGCTGATAGCCGCCAGCACCAGCACCACCAGAAGCATGCCAATCCCGGCCACGGCATACAGCCAGGTCCAGTTTTTCAGAGATCTCACCTTTCTGATAAAAACCGGGATAACCAGTGAAATCAGCGTTCCGGCCACAATGATCAGATACTGTTTCTGTGCGTTGTCAAAATTCAGCCGGCTCAGCATGATAAGCCCGATGGACAAAAGCATACACATATTATTGATCAGTAGCATATTTGCTTTCCGGTAAAAGATCCGGTACACTGCCTGAACAGCCAGAATATAAACAGCCGCCTCAGCACAGGCATAGACCATCCGGATATCCTCACTCTGAAGATACAGGATTGTATAAGCAGAGATATTCAAAAGCAGCATCAAGAGGATCTGCTTCCGCTCTCCGTTTTTCCGTTCATCCTCATCCTTTTTCCGCACAATGGAAAAGCACTGCATGGAATAAAGGAGCATCAGGATCATCAGAAAATATTTGGACAACTCCACAATCAAATGAACCATTCCATCACCTACTCTACGCCCCTGCGAAAATGTCCTTTCGTGTAAGGCGTCTCTTCCTGTTTTTTATCAGCGCCCGAACCTGTTCCCAAAAATTCCCGAAGCACTCTCCTCGTCTCCTCTTTCCCTTCCAGAGTAAAGGAGAGGCGCCATCCTCCTGCTCCCAGACGTTCTGCCGCCTCAAGTTCCGGGAAAAGGCTTACCGGAACGCTGTTATAAATTATATTATAGCAGAATCCGCACTGGCATTTTACACAAAATTCTGTCCCTTTCCGGTCTCTCAGCTGGTAGATTCCCGATTTTTTATTACATCCCCGGGTTGTTTTTGCCAGGCACTGAGCGGAGATCATAAGAGGAAGCCTTCCATATACGACCAGTTCACTGTCCCTGTTCTCCCGCCTTCTCATCTCCCGGAAATTCAGTTCAGCCGGAACCGTATCTCCCGACACACCAAACTTTTTTACCAGCTCCTGAGCCGCAGAATTAAAGGTATAGACAGAGCTGTCCAGCACCGCTTTGCTTCCCAGTCCCATCTCCTCCAGAAGTCCCAGAGACTCCAAATTCCGAACCAGAAATCCCGATACACCTGCCCGTTCAAAAATCCGGATCTCCTGTTCCAGTCTTTTCAGATTGCCGCTCCGGACAACATGAGGCAGCGCCGGATAAAATGCTTTCTTTTTCTCTTCCGCGATCTTCCGATACTTTTCCGCCTCCTCGGCCAGGCACTCCCGGTCAAAACAGCCCCAGCCGCTGTAGATCCGGGACAGGGAGGGTTCTTCCAGAAGCACCTCCAGCTGTTCTGCCGTCTCCGCCAGAGCACTCCAGAAAAATGCTTTTTTTCTCTTCGTTTCCTCCGCCTGCTCCGTTTTATCTTCCCCTGATTTTTTCAGCTCTTTCGCCTCTTTCCGTCTCCAGACTCCGAGAAGCTCCTGCTCCATGGCTTCCAGTCCTTCCCGCCGCAGTCTGTTTAAAGACTGCACCGGAAGAAATACCGGATCTTCCATCTCCAGGGTCAGTTCTTCAAAGCAAAACGGGGAAGCACCTGTTTTCTTCATCTGCTGCAGGATCCGCTCTCCAGGAAGCGGATGATTCCTGGCATACTGGACCTCATCTCCCAACACAGTGACAGCCGCCTGACCGCAGTTTAATTCCAATATAGCAGGCGCGCCGGGAAAAAGCTTTAAGTTTCCCTTAATTTTTTCCTTCTCTTTTTCTTCCATCCAGCTCTTACGTATCTCCTGATAAAGCGCCTCCCGCTTCACAGAGACTTCTTTTGACTCCCTCTCCTTTTCTTTTGTGTTGGAAAGCGCGATCATTTCCCGGCCGTTTCTCACCTTATAATACCCACCGGAAAAACCGTCTCTGTTAAATAAAAGCATCAGCTGTGCTCGGTCTTCTTTGGAAAGTTTTTCCGGTCTTCCCTGCAGGCAGCGATCCAGATATTTCCGGTAGATCCGCACCACACCCGCCGTATACTCGGCCCGCTTCATCCTTCCCTCAATCTTCAGGGATGTAACGCCGGCTGCGAGAATCTCCGGCAGCAGATCTACCGTACAGATATCCTTCGGGCTTAAGAGATATTCCTGTCCGGGAGCAGACAGCCTCCTTCCTGTCTCTTATACACATCTGACGCTG
>URYM01000047.1 GCA_900552095.1 uncultured Blautia sp.
ACGGCGCAGAGCTTGTTATCGTAAGCTAGCTGGTGCGTTCTCCGGGAATCTATTACGGCATTGCTCACGATAAGCTGGGTAAAAAGCTGTATTCCAGTACGGTTATTCCCAATCGGGGTGCATGGCTGGAGTATGAGACGGATTCCAATGACGTTTTCTATGTACGTGTGGACAGAACCAGAAAGGTACCGATCACAGTTCTGATCCGTGCCCTGGGCTGCGGAACGAATGCCGAGATCATCGATCTGTTCGGTGAGGAGCCCAAGATTCTGGCCAGCTTTACGAAAGATCCTTCCGAAAATTATCAGGAAGGTCTCCTTGAGCTGTATAAAAAGATCCGTCCCGGCGAGCCTCTGGCTGTAGAGAGTGCTGAAAGCCTGATCATGAGCATGTTCTTTGACCCCAGGAGATATGATCTGGCAAAAGTGGGACGTTATAAATTCAATAAGAAGCTGCTGCTGCGCAACCGCATCAGCGGCCAGGTGCTGGCTGAGGATGTGGTGGATACCACGACCGGTGAGATTCTGGCAACCGCAGGCACAGAAGTCACCAAGGAGCTGGCAGACGATATTCAGAACGCTGCTGTTCCCTACGTATGGATTCAGGGAGAAGAGCGCAATATCAAAGTGCTTTCCAGTCTGATGGTAGAGATCACAAACTTTGTGGATCTGACAGAGGAAGAGAAGCATGAACTGGGTGTGACTGAGCTGGTTTATTATCCGGTTCTGGAGCAGATTCTGCAGGAGAACGAGACGCCCGAGGAGATCCGGGAAGCTATCCGCAGAGATATTCACGATCTGATTCCGAAGCATATTACCAAGGAAGATATTTTCGCTTCCATTAACTATAACATGCATCTGGAGTATGGCCTGGGAAATGATGATGACATCGACCATCTGGGCAACCGTCGTATCCGTGCAGTGGGCGAGCTGCTTCAGAACCAGTACCGCATCGGTCTGTCCAGACTGGAGCGTGTGGTGCGCGAGCGTATGACGACCCAGGATCTGGAGGGGATTTCTCCCCAGTCCCTGATCAATATCAAGCCGGTGACTGCTGCAGTGAAAGAGTTCTTCGGTTCTTCTCAGCTGTCTCAGTTCATGGATCAGAATAACCCGCTGGGTGAGCTGACCCACAAGCGCCGTCTGTCCGCGCTGGGCCCCGGAGGTCTGTCCCGTGACCGTGCCGGATTCGAGGTGCGTGACGTACACTATTCTCATTATGGACGTATGTGCCCCATTGAGACGCCTGAGGGACCCAACATCGGTCTGATCAACTCTCTGGCATCTTATGCCAGAATTAACCAGTATGGGTTTGTGGAGGCGCCTTACCGCAAGATTGACAAGTCGGATCCGTCCAATCCCCGGGTTACCGATGAGGTTGTCTATATGACAGCGGACGAGGAAGATAATTACCATGTGGCACAGGCGAATGAGCCGCTGGATGCAGAGGGACATTTTGTTCACAAAAATGTATCCGGCCGCTACCGCGAAGAGACGCAGGAGTATGAGCGTCAGATGTTTGATTACATGGACGTGTCTCCGAAGATGGTATTTTCCGTGGCGACAGCGCTGATTCCCTTCCTGCAGAATGACGACGCCAACCGTGCGCTGATGGGATCCAACATGCAGCGTCAGGCAGTGCCGCTTCTGACTACAGAGGCGCCTGTTGTGGGAACCGGTATTGAGGCCAAGGCGGCCGTGGACTCCGGCGTATGTGTGGTGGCAAAGAAATCGGGAACGATTCTCCGCTCCTGTTCCAAAGAGATCATCATGCAGAATGATGACGGAACCAAGGATACCTACCGTCTGACCAAGTTTATGAGAAGTAACCAGAGCAACTGCTACAACCAGAGACCCATAGTATACAAAGGGGATCATGTGGAGGCAGGAGATGTGATCGCAGACGGTCCTTCTACTTCCATGGGTGAGCTGGCGCTCGGAAAGAATCCGCTGATCGGATTTATGACCTGGGAAGGCTATAACTACGAGGATGCTGTCCTCTTAAGTGAGCGTCTGGTACAGGATGATGTATATACTTCTGTTCATATTGAGGAATATGAGGCGGAAGCCCGTGACACCAAGCTGGGACCGGAGGAGATCACCAAGGATGTTCCCGGTGTGGGCGATGATGCTCTGAAGGATCTGGATGAGCGGGGAATCATCCGCATTGGTGCGGAGGTTCGCGCGGGAGATATCCTGGTGGGCAAGGTGACCCCGAAGGGCGAGACTGAGCTGACAGCGGAAGAGCGCCTGCTGCGTGCGATCTTCGGCGAGAAGGCAAGAGAGGTCCGCGACACTTCTCTGAAGGTGC
Organism: uncultured Blautia sp.; assembly: GCA_900552095.1. GTDB lineage: Bacteria > Bacillota > Clostridia > Lachnospirales > Lachnospiraceae > Egerieimonas. The sequence continues at coordinate 2,311 of URYM01000047.1, forward strand.
CGCACGGCGAATATGGTATCGTTGTGGATGCCAAGGTATTTACAAGAGAGAACGGCGATGAGCTTTCTCCCGGTGTGAATCAGGCTGTCCGCATTTACATTGCTCAGAAGCGTAAGATCTCTGTAGGAGATAAGATGGCTGGACGTCACGGAAATAAGGGTGTTGTTTCCCGCGTACTGCCGGTGGAAGATATGCCCTTCCTGCCCAACGGCCGTCCTCTGGACATTGTGCTGAATCCCCTGGGTGTGCCGTCCCGTATGAATATCGGACAGGTGCTGGAGATTCATCTGAGCCTTGCGGCGAAGGCTCTGGGCTTCAATATCGCAACGCCGGTATTTGACGGCGCCAACGAGGTTGACATCCAGGATACGCTGGAACTGGCAAATGATTATGTAAATTTAAGCTGGGAAGAGTTCTCCGCAAAACATAAGGAAGAACTGCGTCCCGAGGTTTATGAATATCTGGGAGACCACCTGGAGCACAGAGAACTGTGGAAAGGTGTGCCTCTGTCCGCAGACGGAAAAGTCCGCTTAAGAGACGGCCGTACCGGAGAGTATTTTGATAATCCGGTAACCATCGGCCACATGCATTATCTGAAACTGCACCATCTGGTAGACGATAAGATCCATGCCCGTTCTACCGGCCCCTACTCTCTGGTAACCCAGCAGCCTCTGGGCGGTAAAGCTCAGTTCGGAGGCCAGCGTTTCGGAGAGATGGAGGTTTGGGCGCTGGAGGCCTACGGTGCATCTTATACCCTGCAGGAGATCCTGACTGTGAAGTCGGACGATGTGATCGGCCGTGTGAAGACTTACGAGGCAATCATTAAGGGCGACAATATTCCTGAGCCGGGTATTCCGGAGTCCTTCAAGGTACTCTTAAAAGAGCTTCAGTCTCTAGGACTGGATGTGAAGGTGCTGCGTGAAGATAATACAGAAGTAGAGATTATGGAAAATATTGACTACGGTGAGACTGACCTGCGTTCCATTATCGAAGGCGACCGCTTCTCACGCCGGGAGGATGAGTCCTATGGCGACTATGGGTTCTCCAAACAGGAGTTTGAAGGCGAAGAGCTGGTAGACGTGGAGGAGCCGGCAGAGGATTCCTTCTTTGACACGGAAGAGACGGAAGAGTAGGAGGTAACCAAATGGCAGAAACAATGAAACAGGAAACGTATCAGCCCATGACATTTGATGCGATCAAGATTGGCCTGGCGTCTCCGGAGAAGATCCGGGAGTGGTCCCACGGTGAAGTGAAGAAGCCCGAGACCATCAATTACCGTACTCTGAAGCCGGAAAAGGACGGACTGTTCTGTGAGCGTATCTTCGGACCCAGTAAAGACTGGGAGTGTCACTGTGGAAAATACAAAAAGATCCGTTATAAAGGCGTGATCTGTGATCGATGCGGTGTGGAGGTTACCAAAGCCAGCGTCCGCAGAGAGCGCATGGGGCACATTGAGCTTGCAGCTCCTGTATCCCATATCTGGTATTTTAAAGGGATTCCGTCCCGTATGGGACTGATCCTGGACCTGTCTCCCAGAACACTGGAGAAGGTTCTGTACTTTGCAAATTACATTGTTCTGGATGCCGGTACCTCCGGCCTCCAGAAAAAACAGGTGCTGACTGAGAAGGAATTCCAGGACGCCAGAGAGCAGTATGGCAATACCTTCCGGGTAGGCATGGGAGCGGAGTCCGTGAAGGAACTGCTGGCAGAGATCGATCTGGAAAAAGAGGCGGCTGAACTGAAAGCCGGTCTTAAGGATGCTTCCGGACAGAAGAGAGCCAGGATCATCAAGCGTCTGGAGGTTGTAGAGGCTTTCCGTGAGTCCGGAAACCGTCCGGAGTGGATGGTTATGGATGTGGTTCCGGTCATTCCGCCGGATCTGCGCCCCATGGTACAGCTGGATGGAGGACGTTTTGCGACTTCCGACTTAAATGATCTGTACCGCCGTATTATTAACAGAAATAACCGTCTGAAGAGACTGCTGGAGCTGGGTGCGCCGGATATTATCGTCCGTAATGAGAAGCGTATGCTGCAGGAAGCGGTTGATGCCCTGATCGACAACGGCCGCCGCGGCCGTCCGGTGACAGGACCGGGCAACAGAGCGCTGAAGTCTCTGTCTGATATGCTGAAAGGTAAATCCGGACGTTTCCGCCAGAACCTGCTGGGAAAACGAGTAGACTATTCCGGACGTTCCGTTATCGTGGTAGGACCGGAGCTGAAAATTTATCAGTGTGGTCTGCCCAAAGAGATGGCGATCGAGCTGTTCAAGCCCTTTGTTATGAAGGAGCTGGTATCCAACGGGACAGCACATAATATTAAAAATGCGAAGAAGATGGTAGAGAAGCTGCAGACGGAGGTTTGGGATGTGCTGGAGGATGTTATCAAAGAACATCCGGTTATGCTGAACCGTGCTCCCACTCTGCATCGTCTGGGAATCCAGGCTTTTGAGCCGATCCTGGTAGAAGGTAAGGCGATCAAGCTTCATCCGCTGGTTTGTACTGCGTTCAACGCGGACTTCGACGGCGACCAGATGGCAGTTCATCTGCCCCTGTCCGTGGAAGCGCAGGCAGAGTGCCGTTTCCTTCTGCTCTCCCCCAATAACCTTCTGAAACCTTCTGACGGAGGCCCGGTGGCCGTTCCGTCTCAGGATATGGTTCTGGGTATTTATTATCTGACCCAGGAGCGCCCGGGAGAGATCGGCGAAGGAAAATTCTTCAAGAATGTAAACGAGGCGATTCTCGCTTATGAAAATGGCTATATCAAACTGCAGACGAGAATCACAGTTCGCTGTCAGAAGAAGATGGCGGACGGAACGATTCTGAGCAGAAATGTAGAGTCTACCCTGGGTCGTTTCCTTTTCAATGAGATCCTTCCTCAGGATCTGGGCTTTGTGGATAGAAGTGTGGAGGGAAATGAGCTTCTTCTGGAAGTTGACTTCCATGTCGGAAAGAAACAGTTAAAGCAGATCCTTGAGAAAGTAATCAACACCCACGGTGCGACCAAGACTGCAGAGGTGCTGGATTCCATCAAGGCGATGGGATATAAATATTCTACCAGAGCGGCTATGACCGTATCCATTTCCGATATGACCGTACCGCCTCAGAAACCGGAACTGATTGCCCAGGCACAGGATACGGTGGATAAGATCACCCGCAACTACAAGCGAGGTCTTATCACAGATGAGGAGCGCTACAAAGAAGTTGTGGAGACCTGGAAGAATACTGACGATACTCTGACAAAAGCACTGCTTTCCGGTCTGGATAAATATAACAACATCTTCATGATGGCTGACTCCGGAGCCCGTGGTTCCGACAAGCAGATCAAGCAGCTGGCCGGTATGCGAGGCCTGATGGCAGATACCACAGGTCACACCATCGAGCTGCCGATTAAGTCTAATTTCCGAGAGGGTCTTGACGTACTGGAGTACTTCATGTCCGCTCATGGAGCGCGTAAAGGTCTGTCTGATACGGCTCTTCGTACCGCCGATTCCGGTTACTTGACCAGACGTCTGGTAGACGTTTCTCAGGATCTTATCGTCCGTGAAGTGGATTGTTCTGAGGGCAAGGCCGAGGTTCCCGGAATGTGGGTAGAAGAGTTTGTGGACGGAAAAGAAGAGATCGAGAGCCTGCAGGATCGTATCACAGGCCGTTTCTCCTGCAATACCATCAAGGATAAAAACGGTGATGTGATCGTAAAGGCAAACCATATGATCACGCCGAAGCGTGCGGCACGTATCATCCAGGAAGGTGTGGATGAGAAGGGACAGCCCTTCAAGAGCATTAAGATCCGTACTATTCTGACTTGTCGTTCCAAACTGGGTATCTGTGCAAAATGTTACGGAGCAAACATGGCGACCGGTGAGCCGGTGCAGGTAGGAGAATCTGTAGGAATTATTGCGGCCCAGTCGATCGGTGAGCCCGGTACACAGCTGACCATGCGTACCTTCCATACCGGTGGTGTGGCCGGCGGCGATATTACACAGGGTCTTCCCCGTGTGGAGGAGCTTTTTGAGGCCAGAAAGCCGAAGGGACTTGCGATCATCACAGAAATCAAGGGTCAGGCAGCCATCAAAGATACCAAGAAGAAACGTGAAATTGTCGTTACGGATCATGAGAGCGGAGATTCCAAGACGTATCTGATCCCGTATGGTTCCAGAATCAAAGTGATGGACGGACAGATTCTGGAAGCCGGCGATGAGCTGACAGAAGGTAGCGTTAATCCCCACGATATTCTGCGTATCAAGGGCGTGCGTGCGGTACAGGATTACATGATCCGTGAGGTACAGCGTGTATACCGTCTGCAGGGTGTTGAGATTAACGATAAGCATATCGAGGTGATCGTGCGCCAGATGCTTAAGAAGATCCGGATCGAGAACAACGGAGATACGGATTTCCTGCCGGGAACTCTGGTAGATGTCCTGGATTTCGAGGAGAAGAACGAAGAGCTGGCTGCTGAAGGGAAAGAAGTGGCAGAAGGCAAACAGGTAATGCTGGGTATTACCAAAGCTTCTCTGGCAACCGATTCCTTCCTGTCTGCCGCTTCCTTCCAGGAAACCACGAAGGTTCTGACAGAAGCTGCGATCAAGGGTAAGGTAGATAATCTGATCGGTCTGAAAGAGAATGTTATTATCGGTAAGCTGATTCCTGCCGGTACGGGAATGAAGCGTTATGGCAACATTGCCCTCAGCACGGATGCCGAGCTGGCCAGACTGGAGGCTGAGAGGGCAAAAGCTGCTGCAGAGAAGGCAGAGGCCGAGCAGAAGAATAAGGAAGAATCAGAAAAGGATGAGCCGGAGGCAATGGAAAGTGAAGAGCTTCTGACTCTGAATGAAGAAGAGGACACCATGGATCTGGACGAGATGATCGATGAGGTTATTGACGAGCTGGATCAGGATTCAGACGCAGAGTAAGCAGAGCGTTTTGTATTGAAAAGCGAATAAAAAAGACAGCAGAGATACCGCTTTCGGCTTTTTCCGGAGGCGGTATCTTTTGTTGTCTTTCCTTCAAATAAATACAGATTTTCTTGACGTTGTCTGAAATTATGCCTATAATGAAAACAGAATGATTCAAAATTTGACAAATGCGCAGGCAGGATTGTCAGTAGGAGGGGAATATGGCTAAATTTTGTACCAAATGTGGAAAAAAGCTGATGGACGGTGAAGTTTGCGACTGTACCAGGTCCCAGGCGGCAGATCCTCAGGACAAGACCGTGGTTCTCAATACGGAAAATGTTCAGAACACGCAGAGAGCGGCAGGCTCACCGGAAGAGAATTATGAGCAGCGGATGAGACAGCAGCAGGCAGCTCAGGGACAGCCGTATCAGAACGGCCCGCAGAATCAGCAGTGGCAGAATGGCCCGCAGGGTCAGCAGTGGCAGAACGGTCCTCAGGGCCAGCAGTGGCAGAACGGTCCTCAGGGCCAGCAGTGGCAGAACGGTCCTCAGGGTCAGCAGTGGCAGAATAGTCCCCAGAGCCAGTGGTTCAGTGAGAAAAAAGATCAGATCGTGAAGAACGCGAAAAATTTATTTGCACAGCTGGGACCTCTGCTCAAGAAACCGGATACTACATTAAAAGAACTGGGAAAGAGCAATAACAGCCTGATCAGCCTGGAGATGATCGGTCTTCACGCAGTGATGGTGCTTATTATGATCCTGGTTCTGGGAAGTAAATTTTCGATTCCCAAGGAGATGCGGGAGTGGACAGATACCAGTTCGCTCTTCCCCACCTTCCAGATGATCCTGATTAATATTTTGATGATTGTGGGTGTAGCATATCTTCAGGCCTTCCTCCTGAAAGCATTTTCCAAGAAGATGTATCAGGAGCCGACTCTGAATCAGACGCTGCTTGTGAGCGGAGTGAGTTCTCTGGTGAAGTTCTTCGGTGCGGCAGTTAATATGCTGCTGATCCTGATCTTTGTTCCAAGCATAAAAGGGATGGCTTCCTCAGCGTTTGGAAGCGCTTCCTCTGCGAGTGGTCTGATGTGGGGACTGGGTTTGATTCTTCTGGTTCAGGCGCTGGTCAGCCTTGTGACGATGGTATTTGAGTTTAAGGCTTATCAGTGTGTGGTAAATGGGGACGAAGACAAAAAAGTCTGGACGTTTATTCTGACCAAGGTGGTTCTTGGCCTGATTGTTGCCCTGATTTACTGGCTTATGATGAAGTCGCTGGGAGCAGGCCTGATGGATGCTCTGGAATCTCTCTTTTAAAAAATAACCGCAGCATCAGGCTGTGATACTGCCGGGGAAATCGGCGGATACTTAGAAGCCGTCACAGGTGACCTTGCAGGAAACTGTAAAGGCCTGTGACGGCTTTTCCTGCTTTTGTGGGAGCAGGGGAAAGGAAGAAAAATGCGGGAACAGGAAACATTAAAAGAACAATGGGAACAGCTTCAGGAGCAGCTGGAGCAGATGGAACAGCAGATTGCAGAGCAGCAGGCACAGCTGGAACAGGCGATCCAGATCCGGGAGGAACTGGAGCAGGCGATCCTTCTTCTGGAGACGCAGATGCAGGAGGCGCAGGAGAGCGTGCGCCGCTGTCCGGCCTGTCAGGCTGAGGTTTCAGAAGAAGCCAGATTCTGCGCGGAATGTGGGGCTTCTCTGCAGGAGAAAACAAAAGTGTGCGCGTGCTGCGGGGCGCCGATGAATCCGGGCGCGCGTTTCTGCGTGAACTGCGGGACGGCAGTGCGGGAGTAAAAAGAAATGAATTTAGTGGGCAGTGTATTGGATCAGAACTATGAGATCTGTCAGGAAATTGGTGAAGGGGGAACCGGAAAGGTGTACCTGGCCTGGCACCGCAGACTGAAGAAGAAGGTAGTTCTGAAAAAGATAAAGGATAATTTTGTGGGAAGGATCAATGTCCGGGGAGAGGCGGATCTGCTGAAGCAGCTGCATCATGAGTATCTGCCTCAGGTATATGATTTTATCCAGGTTGGTTCTCAGGTTTTTACGGTCATTGATTATGTGGAAGGTTGTCCTCTTTCTTATTATATCGAGAAAAGGCAGCAGTTTTCCCAGAGACAGATCCTGATCTGGGTTCGCCAGCTCTGTCAGGTGTTGGATTATCTTCACCGCCAGAATCCGCCGGTGATCCACAGTGACATTAAGCCGTCGAATATTATGATCAGACCTCAGGGAGATATCTGTCTGATCGATTTTAACATTTCTCTGGACGGAGGGCAGACAATCTCCGGCTTCAGCGAGCGGTATGCTTCTCCGGAACAGATCTTTTTGATGAATCTGGCGGCGGGAAGACCGGTGCCGGATAGAAATCTGCCGGAAGGAATCAACAGGATTGATGGGCGGAGCGATATTTACAGTCTGGGCATTACACTGTACCAGCTGCTGACCGGAGCCAGGCCGCTTCCCTATCAGCCGGGAAGCCCGGGCTTTGCGCCGCTTGTGGAGAGCGGTCTTCCGTACAGCCGGGATTTTCTGCGGATCGTGGATAAAGCCTGCAGTCCCAGGCGGGAGAAACGTTATCAGTCAGCGGCGGAGATGGAAGCTGATATCCTGGGCATGAAGCGGCGTGACCG
>URYM01000048.1 GCA_900552095.1 uncultured Blautia sp.
CTTCCAATCTACGCGTTTTTCACGGAAGTGTTTTTCCCGGATCATGCGGCTCTTGTTATGATAGGACTTTATCTCTTTGGAATCGTGATGGGGATTTTGATGGCGCTGATTTTTAAGGGAACCATGTTTAAGGGAGAGCCGGTGCCCTTCGTGATGGAGCTTCCCAACTACCGGATGCCGGGGGCAAAAAATGTCTGTCAGCTTTTGTGGGAGAAAGCCAAAGATTTCCTGCAGAGGGCATTTACTGTAATCTTCATTGCCACGATTGTGATCTGGTTCCTGCAGAGCTTTGACACCAGTCTGAATATGGTGACGGATTCCAAAGACAGTATTCTGGCGACAATCGCGGGGGTGGCAGCGCCTGTTTTTGCACCGCTGGGATTTGGAGACTGGAGAATTTCCACTGCTCTTGTGACTGGATTTATGGCGAAGGAGAGCGTGGTTTCCACTCTGACTGTTTTGTTTGGCAGTACAGCGACTCTGCTCACTGCGCTGTCCACTGCAGGGGCAGCGGCACTGCTGGTTTTCTGTCTGCTTTATACGCCCTGTGTGGCGGCGGTCGCTTCGATCAAGAGGGAGCTGGGAGCAAAGTGGGCGTGCCTTGTGGTGATCGGTCAGTGTGTGATCGCCTGGATCGCTGCATTTCTGGTGCATACGCTTTTGATCTGGCTGTAAAAATGAGGGAAAAGGAGAAAGAAAATGAAAGTTACAGGTGTGATTTTTGATATGGACGGTGTCCTCTTTGATACAGAAAGGCTCTATCAGAGAGCCTGGGAGGAGATGGCAGCAGAGCGCAGCCTGGTGTTGGGGGATTCTTTTATAAAGGATGTCTGCGGAACCAGCGGCGCGCATATGAGACAGATCCTTTCCCGGTATTTTCAGGTTGAGGACAGTATGCCTCTGGTGGAAGAGTGCAGGAGACGGGTGAGGACATGGCTGGAGTCTGAGGTTCCGGTGAAAAAAGGGGTACGGGAGATCCTGGAATATTTTCATGGGAAAGGGATTCCCATGGGAGTCGCCAGCAGCAGTGCAAAAAACCAGATTCTGTCGAATCTGGAGAAGAGCGGGCTGAGAGAATATTTTGCTGAGGTTACCAGCGGGTCAGAAGTAGAGCATGGAAAGCCGGCTCCTGATATTTTCCAGCTTGCCGCAGAAAAGATGGGGTGTGACCCGAAGACCTGTCTGGTCTTTGAGGACAGTGCCAACGGTGTGCGGGCAGGACGGGCCGCAGGCTGCTTCACGATCATGGTGCCGGATCTGCTTTTGCCGGATGAGGAGCTGAAATCTGTCTGTTCTGCAGTATGTGCTGACTTTTTGGAAGTGCGGCAGTATCTGGACGAAGAAATGACGCAGGAAGTATGAGAAAAAAGAAGGGACGCAAATCCCTTCTTTTTTCTTTATTTTGTTATTTTCCCGTTGTAGAAAAGGATCCCTCCGGCATTCTGTACATTGGTATACCCCATTTGTTTCAGCAGGCTGGAGGCCTGACGGCTTCTGCTGCCGGAGCGGCAGTATACAAAAAGCGGAGTATTCTTTTGGAAATGCAGGGGATTGCTCCGTTCAAGTGTGGAAAGGGGAGTATTTTTGCTGCCGGGAATATGGCCTTCCCTGTATTCCTGGGGAGTGCGAACATCCAGCAGGACGGCTCCGTCTGTCTGCCTGTAATTGGCGATTGCCTGATCGATATCAGGTGTTTTGAAAAAATCAAAAAATCCCATTCTGAAAAACCTCCTTTGCAATGGGTGAAGCTGGTTTGTGTCTCAGGTTCTTGCCATCCCGTCTACGCTGAGTACCACGCCGGTGATGTAGGAAGCCTCGTCTGAAGCAAGAAATACAAAAGCGTTGGCGATATCTTCCGGCTGCCCCAGACGGCGCAGAGGAATCTGGCGGATCAGGGGATCGAGCACTTCTTTTGGAACGGATTTCATCATATCGGTCTCTGTAATACCGGGGGCAACGGCATTGACCCGAATTCCTTTTGGGCCAAGTTCCCGGGCCAGAGAGACGGTCAGTCCATTGACAGCAAATTTGGAAGCCGGGTAGGCCAGGCCGCTGGGCTGTCCGGAAATGCTGACCATAGAAGAGGTAGAAAGAATTACTCCGCTTCCACGGGCGATCATACATTCGCTGGCGGCTCGGGTGGCATTGAATACGCCTTTTACATTCAGATTCATCACGCGGTCAAAGGTTTCTTCTGTGTATTCTGTAAAAGGAGTACTCTCAGAAACCCCTGCATTATTTACCAGGATATCTACGCAGCCATACTGGGCGGTGGCTTCCCGGAATGCCGTGCGGACAGATTCCAGATTGGAGAGGTCCGGGCTGATGCCGGCGACTGTCCGGTTCGGATATTTTTCTTTCAGCTGTGTGGCAGCCCGGTCGGCTGACTCCTGGGAACTGGCCGTGAGGATAACGGAAGCACCTTCTTTCAGAAATTTATCTGCAGTAGCAAATCCGATTCCTCGGCTTCCCCCTGTAATAATTGCAACTTTATCTTTTAATCTCATGGGAAATCCTCCTGTTTCATTATTAAATTATTTTTAGTATACCCAATTAAGGAGGAACCGTCCGTGACAAAGTCACAGAAAGAGAATGACGGTATCGAGGAAGAATGTTATAATCATGATAGTAAGAATCTCGCATTGTGTAAAAAATGGGAGGTGGAAATTTGAAAAATAGAAAAGATTTAATTTTTTTACTGACGCTGTTGCTTCTCATCGCTGCATTTGCCCTGCTGCCGCCGTCGGGGAAGATGGCGCTTCTGAAGGAAGGCTGTTTTGCACTGATTCTCTGGATTACTGCAATTTATCTGGTATGGGCATTGTACCGGGTGCCGGAAGCAAAGACGAAATTTGTAAAAGCGGTCAGGGTTCTTTTCCTTTTTCTGTGGGTGCTGATATCTGTTCTGGGCAGTAAAAATCTGGTATCAGATCTGATGAACGGGACAGAAAGGATAGTCTTGTATAAGCCGGCGGTATCGAAAGATCAGGGGATGACCGGCATTTTCTCCCAGTACGGTTATATGTGGGGAGAAGACGCAGAAGGGAATTTTCATAAGATCAAGATTTCCGGAAAAGACTATGAGGTATTGCAGAAGTACAGGCCAGAGGAGATAGAGATTGAATATTATGAAGAGACGGAGCGGCTTGTCTGGTATCATTTTTGAGCATATTATGAAAATAACAATATAGCAGAGGAGACTGTGTAGGATGAAGGAACAGAAGAAATCTTCCTGGGGAGCGGCTATGGTGTCGTTTTTTAAGGAATATCTATTTAATTTTTCAGGTCCAGGTCATCTTTATTATGATGAAAATTTAACCAATGAAGGAAAAAGAAAGAAAAATTATATCTGGAGAGTGCTTTCGCTGGTGACTGCGGCAGGTATAGCCTTGCTTCCTTTTATAGCCTGGAATATGTTTGTTCCGGATGTACTATGGGGAAAAATAGCTGTCCTTGTGCTATGTGAAGGCTTTACTGCTTTTATAGTAGGTATGGAGATTCTTGAAATAAAGGATGAATTAAAGGAAGATATATTAAAAATAGGGAAATATAAAATTTCTCCCAAAGGAAGTATTTCCCTGTTTCAAGAAATTGATTTTAAGATTGTTCAAACAGATTATTCTTATACAATACTGATTTCTAAGAAACCATTAAAATGGCTCTATAAGAAGTTCCATGTTACCATCTATGGCAGACATGGAAAAGTGAAGAAGATTGAATTGGTTCGGGCAGACAAAAAATTTTCCGGGAAAAATGAGACAGGGAATGATACGGTTTTAGAAAAGCTGATGGAAGAGGAGAATAGATTTTTAAGAAGATGTCTGGGTGCACCCGGTAAAAAGAGTATGACAGGCGTTGAATATTATTATGAGTGGGGGCAGATACAATCGTTTTATGAGGATTGTTCCCGTCAGACAGGGATAAGAATGGTTTTTAAGTAGGAGAGGATATAATCTTAAAAAATTAGCACTCAAGTGTTGACATGGCTAATAATAAGTGTTATAGTCTGTATAGAACAAAGGAAGAGAGAAAATCTCAGAGAGTTGTTCGGGAACTCGACACTGGGTACATTTCCCTGGTGCTTAACATAAGATTTAAAAGCCAAAAAAGGAGAGATGACTTATGATGCTGCCAAGACTGTTTGGAGAAGATTTATTAAATGACTGGATGGACTTTTCCTTCCCGGATATTGACCGGAAGCTGTATGGAAAGCATGCAACCCAGATTATGAAAACGGATGTGAAGGAAAAAGAGGGCTGCTATGAGGTGGCCATGGATCTGCCGGGATTTAAAAAAGAAGAGGTACAGGCAGAGTTAAAAGACGGATACCTGACAATCAGCGCCGCCAAAGGACTGGATAAAGAAGAACAGGATAAAGAAGGCCGGTATATCAGGCGGGAGCGCTATGCAGGAAATATGAGCCGCAGTTTCTACGTGGGAGAGGATATTACGGAGCATGATATTCATGCGAAGTTTGAGGATGGGATCCTCTATCTTGAGATTCCCAGGAAAGAAGAACAGAAAAAAGTGGATGAGAGGCGGTATGTAACCATAGAAGGCTGATTATTCCCCGGAGTGGAGAAACACAGCGGATAAATGAGAGTTATGGGATGTATGCAGAATTTCAGCGGACTGCTCTTCCTGAAAAGGAGGAAATGATCAGAATTTGAAGCTCTGCATACATTTTCTTGTTTACCGCGCCTTAAGAGCAGGAGGTGAGTAAGATGGGAACAAAGAGAGACTGTTATGAGATTCTGGGAATCCGAAAGAATGCGGATCCGGGAGAGATCAAGCGGGCATACAGGCGTCTGGCAAAGAAGTATCATCCGGATACAAACGAGGGAAATGAGCAGGCAGAACAGAAGTTTAAGGAAGCAACGGAGGCATATGAGATCTTAAGTGATCCGGAGAAGAAAAAGCGGTACGATCAGTTTGGATATGCGGCTTTTGAGGAGAACGGTCATTCAGATCCCGGAAATTATGGGGATGTCTGGCAGGAGTTTCATTTCGAGGGCGGAGCCGGAGATGATATTTTCCGAGATTTCTTTGAGGGAATGTTTGGCAGTCAGACCAGCCGGAGAGGGCGGGATCTGAAAGCGGAGGTGTCCCTTACTTTTGAGGAAGCTGTGTTTGGCTGTGATAAGGTGATCCGTCTGCAGGAACCGGACGGTTCAGGAAGGGAGCAGTCTCTGAAAGTTCATATTCCTGCGGGAATCGACACGGGAAAGCGTGTGCGCCTGAGAGGCAAGGGGTATCCGGGAACTGGCGGCGGGCAGGCAGGGGATCTGCTGCTTGCGGTGCGCGTGGGAGAAAAGCCGGGGTTTGTTCGGAAAGGGATGGACGTATACACGGAACTGGCGGTGCCTTTCCCAACAGCAGTTTTTGGCGGAGAGATCCTGGTGGAGACACTGTATGGGAAGGTGAAGTGCAGGCTGAAGGAAGGAACTCAGTCCGGAACCAGGATCCGTCTGAGGGGAAAGGGAATTGTTTCCATGCGGAATCCTCAGGTTCATGGTGACCAATACGTTACAATACAGATTCAGGTTCCCCGTTATCTGAACAGTGAAGCAAGAAAAAAATTAAAGGAATACGAACAGGCCGGCGCGGCATAAAATACAATGATTTTGTGTCAGCCTTCATAAAATCGTCACAAATTTGGGAAAATTGGAAGAAAAAAGTACTTTTATCCGGATGATTTTTCAATTATAATAGGGCGTATCAGTGACAGGAGGGTTACGGATATGAAATGCAGCAAATGGAAGAGAGCCGGAAACGTGCTCAAAGCAGCTGTCCTGATCGCACTGACGGGCATATCTGTTCCGGTGAGTGCGAAAGAGCAGACGGGCGTAACACAGCCGGCGGAATCTCTGATGGAAGAGACGGATTCCGGGGAACCGGAGAGCGTGGAAAAACAGGAGAGCAGCATTTTGTTTTCCGGGGGAAGCCTGGATAAAATTTATGATGGCCGTCCGGCAGCGGAGCCCCAGGTGTCGGTGACAGGAAGCAGCGGGAAGGTCTCTTTTTTCTGGGAGGAGAAAGGGGCGGAGGGCTGGACCGCTCTTGCCGGTACTCCGGTGGAAGCGGGAACTTATCGTGTGACAGCATCCGTGGAAGAAGATGAAAATTTTGCAGGAGCCCGGACGGAGCAGGAATTTGTCATTAAAAAGGCAGACCGCCATCTGAGTATTTCTGCGGATGGACTGAATAAGGTTTATGACGGCAAGCCGGCGGAGATTCCGCAGCTCAAAGGAGAGGGAGACGTGGAGTCTGCCGTTTTTGAGTGGTTCCGAAAAGAAGCCGATACCTGGAACCCCATTGCTGAGAGGCCCTATCAGGCCGGAACTTATAAAGTGACGGCAAGGACGGGGGAAGAGCGCAATTGGAAGGAAGGATTCTGTGAGGCAGAATTTGAGATAGAGAAAGCGCAGAGCAGTCTCTCTTTTGAAGAGGGAGAACTGGGAAAGGTGTATGACAGGACACCGGTGCGGAAGCCGCAGCTTCACCAGACCGGAAGTATGAGGGAAGCAGAGCTTACCTGGTATCGGAAAGAGGGAGCCGGGTGGAAGACTCTTTTGAGTGCGCCCTCTGAGCCGGGGGAGTACCGGGTGATAGCCCGGGTGGAAGAAGACGAAAATTACAGCGGGGCGACGGCGGAAAAGAGTTTTCAGATCCTGCCGCCTGAAATGGTGCAGGAAGAGGAGGACGGCGGGGCAGTGACGGAACAGGAAAAAGTTCCGGATGAATCAGAAAAAGAGCCGGGAATCCGGGAAGAACAGGAGGAAGAAGCTGCAGCAGTCGGGACAGAGAGTGCAGATACCGGGGACAGCATGCCGGTGGCCGGCTGGCTTCTTCTGGGAACTATTGCCGGTATCGCGGCAGTGATGATGAAAATAAGACAGAACAGGACCACATAAGATGAGTGCATTTATATTTGATGTAGACGATACCCTGTATGATCAGACGATCCCTTTCTGCGATGCATACAGGGCAGTATTTAAAGATCGCTTTGAGCTGCCGCTGGGAGAACTTTTTTCGGCCAGCCGCCGGCACAGCGATGTTGTATTTGAGCCTTCCCAGCGCGGGGAGATTACGATGGAGGAAATGTATATTTACCGGATTCAGAGAGCTTTTGCAGATTTTCAGGTGACGATTACCGATCGGGAAGCTCTGGATTTTCAGGCGGAGTACAGTAAGAATCAGAGCTGTCTTCGGATTTCAGACCGGATGGGGAAGCTTCTTGACTACTGCAGGGAGAGAGTTCCCATCGGGATTATGACGAATGGCCCCTCTGCTCATCAGTGGAAAAAGATTCATGCTCTGGGAGCAGAGCGGTGGTTTCCACGGGAGAGCATCTTTGTGTCGGGGGATGTGGGAGCGCCAAAGCCGGAGGCAGAGATCTTTTGGCATGCCTGCCGGAGGATGAATCAGAATCCGGAACAGATGTATATGATAGGAGATTCTTATCCCAATGATATGGAAGGGGCAAAGGCTGCCGGATGGCATACCATATGGATGAACCGGAGAAACCATCCGACAGCTAAAGCAGATGCGGCAGATTTTACGGTAGGATCGGAGGAGGAACTTTTTGATCTGATCCGGAGGATTTTGCCCTGAGAGGAGCAGGCGAAAGCCTGCTTTTTCTGTTTTGTCTGTATCTTGTAAGGAGAGGGAAAAATGTGATAAGATAAAAACAGAGAACAACAAAGGGAGACGTAAGAGAATGGCGGTAGATCTGACGAGGGGGAAAATAGGCAAAACCATGCTGCAGTTTGCCTGGCCCATGATGGTGGGCAATCTGCTGCAGCAGATGTACAATGTGGCAGATACACTGATCGTGGGACAGTTTCTGGGGAAGGATGCGCTGGCAGCCGTGGGATCGGCATACGCCCTGATGACGTTTCTGACTTCTATTTTGCTTGGCCTTTGTATGGGAAGCGGCGTGAAGTTTTCTATTTGTTTTGGCGGAGAAGAAAAAGACGGACTGAAAAACAGTTTTTTTCTGTCCTTTGTGATGATCGGCGTCCTGACGGCGGTGTTAAATCTGGGAGTTTTTCTCGGGCTTGACGGTATTCTGGAACTTTTGCAGGTTCCGGGGGAGGTTTATCCCCTGATGAGGGAGTATCTCTGGGTGATTTTCTGGGGGATCAGCGCGACTTTTGTGTATAACTTTTTTGCTTCCGTGCTCCGGGCAGTGGGGAATTCCGTGACACCGCTGATCTTTCTCGGGATTTCAGCGGTACTTAATATTATCCTGGATCTGGTGTTTGTACTGACTTTTTCCTGGGGAGTGGCAGGAGCGGCGGCGGCTACCGTTCTCTCTCAGTACGTCTCAGGGATCGGGATTGCGGTGTATTCTCTCTGGAAATTTCCCGGGCTGCGTCCCGGCAGGCGCCATATGAGGTGGAGCGGAAAGGTGGTAAAAGAGATTTTTCAGCTTTCCTTTCTCACCTGTATCCAGCAGTCGGTTATGAATTTTGGAATTCTCATGGTGCAGGGACTGGTGAACAGCTTCGGGCCTGCGGTCATGACTGCATTTGCGGCGGCAGTAAAGATTGACTCTTTTGCCTACATGCCGGTGCAGGATTTTGGAAATGCATTTTCCACTTTTATCGCACAGAATTACGGAGCGGGAAAAAAGGAGAGGATCCGCAGAGGGATCCGCAGCGCGGCGCTCACCTCCTTTCTGTTTTGTGTGGTGATTTCTTTGGGCGTCTGCCTTTTTGCCAGACCGCTACTTTTGATTTTTATCAGGCCGGAAGAGACAGAAATCCTGTCTATCGGAATTCAGTATCTCTGGATCGAGGGAGCGTTTTACTGTCTGATCGGCTGGCTCTTTTTGTTCTACGGATTCTACAGGGCGATGAAGCGGCCGGGAATGTCGGTGATCCTGACGGTTATTTCTCTGGGGGTACGGGTGATCCTGGCCTATACCCTCTCTGCGGTTCCTGAGATCGGAGTTGCAGGAATCTGGGCAGCTGTTCCCATCGGCTGGTTTCTGGCAGATCTGGTGGGGATTCTGTACTATTTCCGCAGGAAAAGCCGTCTTTTGGGGGAGACCGCGGCAGCCGGGAAAGAAAACATTTTGAAAAATGAAGAAACTATGGTATGATAAAAGACAAATGACGAAACGAAGGAGGAGTGGAGATGAGTAAAAACAAAAAAGGAAGCGGCGCGATCCTGGGTGCGGCGTTTATTATGGCGACGTCGGCGATCGGTCCCGGCTTTCTGACTCAGACGGCAGAATTTACCGGAAAATATGGGGCAAGCTTCGGATTTGTGATTCTGGTGACGGTTCTGCTTTCGGCCATCGTTCAGCTGAATGTGTGGAGAGTTCTTTGCGTGACTGGGCTGCGGGGACAGGATGTGGCAAACCGGCTTCTTCCGGGACTGGGCTATCTGGTGGCTTTTCTGATTGTACTGGGCGGTCTGGTCTTCAACATTGGAAATGTGGGAGGGGGAGCGCTGGGATTTAATACCCTTCTGGGAATTCCGGAAAAGGCGGGCTATGTGCTGGCCGGCGGTCTGGCTATCGTGGTCTTTCTTCTGAAAAATGCAAAGGCGGCTATGGATACGCTGACAAAAGTTCTGGGAGGACTTATGATCCTTGTGATCTTTGTGGTGATCGTGATCGTAAAACCGCCTGTGGGAGAGGCTCTGAAAAATACGGTGCTTCCGGAGGCAGGCGTGACGAATCTTCTCATGCCGATTCTGACGCTTCTGGGCGGAACCGTGGGAGGATCTGTCTCTTATACACATCTCCGAGCCCACGAGACCGTACTAGATCTCGT
>URYM01000049.1 GCA_900552095.1 uncultured Blautia sp.
CGTAAGATCGTCGGCAGCGTCAGATGTGTATAAGAGACAGGAAAGAGATGAAGGAAAGCAGAAAAGGTTTTTTGCTGGGAATTCTGGTTACCCTGCTCGTTCTGGGCGGCGCCTGGGCGGGAAAAAAAGCGGTTGACTGGATGGCAAACGGAGGGCAGGCGACAGCGCTTACCGACGAAGCACAGCGGAAGCTCAAGGATCTGGAGGGACTGATGAGACGAAATTACCTGAAGGCGGATGAGATTGACGGAGATGCTCTGCGGGAAGGAATGTATGCCGGGCTGGTACAGGGACTGGGAGATAAGTATTCCCAGTATTATTCGGAAGAAGAGTACCGGGATGTGAAGCGCTCCAATGAGGGAAATTATGTGGGCGTGGGGATTGTGATCGCTCAGGATAAGGAGACCGGAGAGGTCAGCATTGTGCAGTGTGAGGAGGGCAGACCGGCGGAAGCGGCGGGACTGCTGGCAGGAGATGTGCTGGTACAGATCGATGACCTGGTGGTTGCTGAGGCGGAATTCTCGGACATCAGCGATTATATCCACCGTCAGGAAGAGGGAAATGTACTTCATTTTGTGATCCGCAGAGGAGAAGAACAGGTGGAGGCTGATGTGACGGTGAATATGATGGAGACAGTGGTTGTGAACAGTGAACTGATGGAAGGTCAGGTGGGGTACATTCAGATTACAGAATTTACAGAAGGGACACCGCATCAGTTTCAGGAAGCATATGAGGGGCTGGCCGGGCAGGGAATGACCAGGCTGATCATTGATCTGCGGGGGAATCCGGGAGGCCTGCTCACCAGCGTCTGCGATACGCTGAGTTCCTTTATGCCGGAGGGGCTTCTGGTATCGGTGAAAAAGAGCGACGGAGAGATCACGGAGCACAAAAGTGAGGGAAAGACGCCGATCCAGATTCCGCTGGTGGTTCTGATTGATCAGAACAGCGCCAGTGCTTCGGAGATTTTTGCCGGGGCGGTGAAGGATCACGGGGTTGGGACGCTGGTGGGAAAGACCACCTATGGAAAAGGGGTAGTCCAGAGTTACTACGGGCTGGAGGATGGCAGTGTCCTTCGCCTTACGTCCTCCAGTTACCTGACTCCCTCCGGGACAGATCTGAATGGAACGGGAATTTCTCCTGATGTGGAGGTGGATTCCATGACGGTTAATGATCTGATCGCAGGAGAGACCTGGGAAGACCGTCAGCTTTTGAAGGCGGTGGAGGTGGTAAATTCTCTGAAATAATGCTTGCCCTGAAAAAAAACGGGTGTTATGATAGGGACAGAAACGAAAGGGGGAGCAAAATTGAAGGATTTTATTATTACAACAGACAATACGGCAGATCTGCCGTACAGCTATTATACGGAAAATCAGGTGGATTATATGTATCTGCCCTACACGATGGATGGGCAGGTATACGGAAAGGAGAACGAACTGCCCTGGAAGGAGTTCTATGCCAGAATGCGCGGCGGTTCCATGCCTACGACATCACAGATCAACAGCGAGGGAGCAAAGGAAGTATGGCGGCCTTATCTGGAGCAGGGAAAGGCAATCCTGCACCTGGCTTTCTCCTCCGGTCTGAGCGGAAGCTACAACAGTACCAGACTGGCTGCGGAGGAGTTAAAGGAAGAAAATCCGGAGTATGAGATCACGGTGATCGACAGCCTCTGCGCTTCACTGGGAGAGGGACTTTTTGTCCACAAGGCGGTGGAGATGAAAAAGGAGGGAAAATCCCTGGAAGAGATCGCTTCCTGGCTGGAGGAGCATAAGCTGAATTTCTGCCATGTTTTTACGGTGGATGATCTCAATCATCTGCACCGGGGCGGCAGGGTGTCTAAGGCTGCGGCTGTTCTGGGAACGATGATCAATATCAAGCCCCTGCTTCACGTGGATAATGAGGGACACCTGATTCCCCTTGACAAAGTGCGCGGAAGGAAGCGTTCTTTAAATGCGCTGATCGAGATGATGAATGAGCGGATGGGAAGCTACCGGGATAAAAATACGGAAATTTTCATCAGCCACGGCGATTGCCAGGAAGATGCGGAGTATGTGGCAAGGCTGATCCGGGAACACTATGGAATCGAGAAAATTCTGATCAATCCCATCGGGGCAACCATTGGAACCCATTCCGGACCGGGAACCGTAGCCCTCTTTTTCCTGGGCGACAGAAGATAAGTAAGGAGTGAGCGTATGCCGGCATCGTATGCCCATCTGTGTTATGGACAGATGGTTTACAGGAAATTTCCGGCCGGTCTGAGAGAGCAGATCCGCCGTCACCCCCAGGCTTTTCTGGTGGGGCTGCATGGCCCGGATCTGTTTTTCTTTTACCGGCCCTATCAGATCAACAATAAAATTGCGGCCATCGGGCACCAAGCCCACGGGGTACCGGCTCTTCCTTTCTTTCAGAAGGGAAGAAACCTGCTGCGCCGGGAGTATGATGCGGAGACGGAGAACTATCTGCTGGGATTTCTCTGTCACTTTGCTCTGGACTCCAGCTGTCATCCGTATATCTCTGCTTATGAAAAGGAGAGAGAGGTGCGCCATTCGGATATTGAAACGGAGCTGGATCGGGCGCTGATGGAGCGGCGGGGAAAAGATCCGCTTCGCACAGATCCCGTTGCTCATTTGAGGCCGAATTTTCGTCTGGCTGAAAAGATTGCTTCTCTTTTTCCGGAGACGGCGCCGGTGACGGTATATCGCTGTATGAAGGATTTTCAGCGATACTCCCGCCTTCTGATCTGCCGGGGGAAGAAAAAGGAGCGGCTGCTTCGGCAAATTCTGGAGTTGGGAGGAAAGAAAAATTTTATTGCCGGAATGGTGATGGGACGCAGAAGGTATGAAGGCTGCGGGGAGAGTACGGAGGTACTCTTAAGAAAAATGAAGGAGGCTGTGCCCCTGGGGACAGAGTTGGTGGAGCAGTTTCATCGGTGCTGCCGGGACGGCGCCCCTCTGGATGAACGGCTGGATCGGGATTATAAGTGATGGAATAAAAAAATGGTTTTCTGCGGTTCTATAGAAGAACAAGCACAGAAAACCATTTTTTTATTTTTGTCTGTTACGGAAGAGTCGGAGGCGTGATGGCAGCCCAAAGCTCGCCTACCGTTTCGTCATTGACTACGCTGGTGTCTCCTTCAAAAAGCATTTCGTCCATTTCCATCACCAGAAGCATTTCATCGGAGATTGTCATCCAATAGGTGTAATCCTTGCAGGGAATATCCTCGAACTTGTAGGTGTTCATGCAGTAGTTCAGTTCTTTTCCGCCCAGATTTTTGGTTTCCGGTTCGCCGGGAGTCAGCTCAGAATAGGAAGAGTCTGTCTCAAAATAGGAGAGATCGCGGAAATCTTCCAGGTACTCTTCTGAGGTGGTGTAGGGGTAGAGCATGAGGGAACCGCTCATTCCTTTGTACTCAAATCCCAGGAAAGAATCGGAAGCGTAGCGGATCTCCAGCCCGTCGATGGGAGCCAGGGTGCAAATATTTCCATCGTAATCGCTGAAGTAATAATTTCCGTTGGCATCAACCGGGATTTCTTCCTCGTCATCGGTGTCCGTATCCGGAGTATCGGTGCCGCCGGCATCATCCAGATCACCCAGGCCGCCCAGATTCAGATCCAGATCATCGGAGCTGCCCAGCTCATCCGCCTCTTTGGCTTCTGCGGGAAGATTGATAGCATCTACGGTATCATAGCCTTTGATGTCGCAGCTTAAAGAGAATTCGTCCATGGTCAGAGTCATCTCCATGCCGCCGGAACTTTCTTTGAGCACCTCGGCCAGGAGGGAATCCATGGAGGAGAGATCCAGCTCAAATCTTACGGGAAGGAGTTCTTCTTTGTCGATGTAGAAGGTGAAGGGAAGCTTGAAATCCAGATCGTCCAGATCGCCCAGATCCGGCAGTGCATCCGCAGATTCTCCGCTCATGCTCATGATATCCTTCAGGCCTTCCGTGTCCAGCGTCAGCGTAAGAACGTAGGAGTCTTTCCCGTTGACCTTTTCTGTTTCTTTCCCCAGTTCTGCCTTCATGGATCCGTCGCTGATCATATCCAGCAGTTTATCCATCTCCTCAGCGGCGTCCACGCTTTCTTCTGCCTCAGCAGTTTCCACATACCAGCTGTCGTTGGAGAGGGTGTATACTTTTGTCTTTCCGTCTTCCGGAATGGTGTAGGTCTCTGTTTTTTCTTCCATCTCCTGTCCCAGGATAGAAGCGCTTACCGTACTTACGGTGTGGCTGGCGGAGTCGCGGATTGCTTCGGATTCGCTGCTCATCTTCATGTTCATATCCATGCTCATGGCGGAGCCTTCTTCGCCGATGCCCACGGTGGCATCCAGTACCATCTCCATTTCCATTTCCATGGATTCTTTTTCGGAAACGTTCTCATTCAGCTGGGTGAGAAGGGATTCCGGTGTAACCTTTTCTTTTTCGCCGCATCCGAAAAGGGACAGTGAAAGTCCGGATACCAGCAGGGCAAAGATGAAATAATTTCTTCTTTTCATACGTACCTCCCTAAAAATGTTGTATGATTTTATAAAAAATCAGTGAGATTATTATAACAGAGGTGGGAAAAATTTACAATCCAGTTACATGTAAATAAATAAAAAAGATGTAAAAATGTGATACAATAATTTCGGAACCGTGTGCTTTATAAGGAGGAGTTATGAAAGGAAAAATTCTGGTAATTGAGGATGAGCAGGCGATTAATGATCTGATCTGTATGAATCTGGAGGCGGCCGGGTACGAGACAGATGCTTATATGGACGGGATTCAGGTGGAAAATGAGCTGAATGGGGGGCTTTCCGGAGATCTGGCGCTTCTCGATGTGATGCTTCCGGGAAAGGACGGCTTTACTCTTCTTCCTCTCTTCCGGGAGGCGGGGATACCGGTGATTTTTCTCACTGCCCGGGGAGATCTGACCAGCAAAGTAAGGGGGCTTAAAGAGGGGGCGGAAGATTATCTGGTGAAGCCTTTTGAGATGCTGGAACTGCTGGTGCGGATCGAGAAGGTGTTAAAAAGGAGGGGATTTCAGGAAGATACCTGTATTGTGGTGCGGGATGTACGGATCTACCCCCTGCAGAGGCGGGTGACCCGGGGAGAGAAGGAAGTTCTGCTAAAACCAATGGAGTTTGACTGCCTGATGATGTTTGTTAAATATAAAAACGTAGCGATCACAAGGGAACAGCTTCTGCGCGAACTCTGGGGCGTGGATTTTACGGGAGAAACGCGCACCATCGACGTTCATGTGGGGCGGCTGCGGAAGAAGCTGGATTTTTATGATGTGATCCGGACAGTTCCCAGGATCGGTTATCGGATGGAGGTGTAAAATGAAATTGTCGGGAAAAATTGCTCTGGTTGCCACCGGGGCTCTCTTTTTCTTTACTTTTTTTTTCTCCGGCTGGATGATCTTCCAGTATCAGGAAATGATGCTTGAGCAGGCAAAGACTTATGAAGCGCAGGATCTCAAAGAGCGGACCTATCGGTTTATGAGGGAGGTGAAGCGCTGGGACGGGGAAGGAAAAACAGAGACAGAGAGGCAGCTTTTCCGTTCCTGTTTTGCCGGAGGAAACAGTCCGGGCGGTCTGTATGCGGACGGACAGGAGATTTACAATATGACGGGCTATATCCTCAACCAGGTGGATTTTGACCGAAAGGAAGAGGCGGCTCTTTCGGACACGGAAAGCTGGGCTTTTATTCAGGAGCTGAGAGAGAAAAAGCTGCTGGTGTGTATAAGAGAAGAAAAGGGGGAGCAGGGAAGAATCTATCAGGTTTTCCGCTGTAAGGATATCAGCGAGATTTACCGCTGTACAAAACAGTTGTTCTATCAGGGAATGGCGGCGGCTCTGGCCTTTGCGCTTCTGCTTGTGGCAGCTATGCAGCTGATCTTTCGGAGACTCTGGAGGCCAGTTTACCGGCTCCGGGAGACTGCAAACCGGATTGCGGACGGCCAGTACGGGATGCGGGCGGAGTATGGAAGGAAGGATGAGATCCGGCCGGTGGCGGACAGCTTTAACCGGATGGCAGAAAAGGTGGAGCAGCATATCTGCGAGCTCTCTCAGGTAAATGAAAGGCAGAGGCAGCTGCTGGGAAGCCTGGCTCATGAGCTGAAGACGCCTATGACGGCAATCCAGGGGTATGCGGAAACACTGCAGCGGGTGAAACTGACCCCGGAAAGAGAAGGGAAGGCTCTTTCCTATATCGAGTCGGAATGTAAGCGTCTTTCCCGCCTTTCCGCCAAAATGCTGGAACTGACCGGGCTTTATCAGGCGGACGGGAAACTGGAAAAAAGAGAGCTTAAGGCCGGAGAACTTTTTGAGAAGGCGGAAGTGATGGCCAGATACCGTCTGAGTCAGAAGAAGATCCGTCTCAAGAAGGAAATCCATCCGGAGAATCTTCTTATTTTTGGAGATGAGGATCTTCTGATCAGTTTTCTTCTTAATCTGATCGATAATGGCTGTAAGGCGTCGGAGGAGGGAAAAATTCTGATCCTGCGTGCAGAGGAGAGGAGGCTCGGAGTTCAGGATTTTGGCCGGGGGATTCCGGAGGAGGAGCTGGAGCGGATCACGGAGCCTTTCTATATGGTGGATAAATCAAGAGCCCGCCGGGAAGGAGGGGCAGGCCTCGGGCTGGCCCTGTGCAGACAGATCGCAGAAGTACACGGCGGGCAGCTGAAGATCCGAAGCCGGGAAGGAGCGGGAACTTTTGTCTGGCTGGAGTGGCCGGGGACGGTTACAACTTCGTTACAAACAGGAGAGGACTTGCTGACAGAAAAGGGAGTATGATAGCGCTGATAAGACAGAAAGCAGGAAGGAGAGAAAGGACAATGAAAAAGAGGATGGTACTGCTTTTTCTGGGCTGCATGCTTCTTGGCGGATGTCAGAAAACGCCCGAAGAACAGGTTGTGAGAGAAAAAGGGAGCGCCAGCGTGGAAAACTATGAGACGGCGGGAGATATGGAAGGGACGATGGCGGAGCAGCTCTCTGTGCCGGAGCGCTATACGGCGCAGGTAGAGACAGAGGATAAGATCTACACCATGGAGGCCGATGCGTCGGTGCAGCTGCCGGAAGCGGAGTCTATGAACGTCTATCAGGCAGAGCAAAAAGAAATGGATCAGGAGTTTATTGACCGTTTTACGGAGAGTTTTCTGGGAGATGCGCCGGTGTATGACAGCATTTCTTACAGTCAGCGGACGAAAGGAGAGATTCTGGAAGAACTGGAAGAACTGAAAGGGTATCAGGCCGCGGGAAATGAAGACCCCTACGGATTCAGGGAAGAGTATAAGCGTTACTGTCAGGAGGAAGGACTGCCTTGGGATGAAGAGACGCTGGACAGTATTTTTAATTTGGAAAATCAGATCGAGGTGACAGAACAGCTCTATGCGGAAGCGCCGGAAACAGCTGAGAAAGTAAAGGTGAAGCCGTCTTTCGGAGCAAATGAAGATCTGGGAGAGAAGGGAGAAAACGGGTTTACCGGCATTGCAGAAGTGGGGGATGCGCTGTATGCGCTGGATTTTGGCAGCGGAGAGGCAGGTGGATTTGATGCCGGATTTGCGCGGGTACAAAAAGAGCGGGAAGCGGGAATCAATATCTGGGATAAACCCATTGCCTGTGAGGAGATCAGTGAGGAGGACAGAGCGGAGCTGACCGGGTTCCCGTCAGAAGAAGAGGCAGAGAAGAAAGCGGGAGATCTGGAAGCAGCCAGGGAAAAGGCGGCTGCCTACATACAGAGCTGCGGTCTTACGGAATTTCAGGAGGATGCCTGCCAGCTGGTGGTATCTCAGGAGCTGACTATGACAAATACGGCGGTGTATGAGGAGGCGGCCTGGGCCTTTTATTTTACCAGGACGCTGGATGGAGTGCCGGTCACTTACGATATGGATCTGGGCGGCGGGCTTGAGAGCATGGACAGTACCAATGAAGCCTGGCCTTATGAGCGGTGTACAGTGATTGTCAATCAGGAAGGCCTCTGCTTTGCCGAGATCGCCAATCTTTATGAAGTGACGGGAGTTCAGGTGGAGCAGGTGAAGATGAAGACATTTCCACAGATAGCGGAAATTTTTGAGAAAATGATCAAGATTAAAAATTCAGATCTGGGAAGCCAGGGAACTGTGGACTGTGACCAGAAGATTTCCCGGTGCCGCCTGGGTTATATGCGGATCTATGATCCCGGTACAGACAGCCGCAGCGGTCTTCTGGTTCCGGTGTGGGATTTCTACGGGGAGACAAGAATGACAACTGCGTATGAGGGGGAGACGGCTTCGTATGCGATGGTAGATCCGTATCAGAGCATAATGACGGTAAATGCCATAGACGGCACGGTGATTGACCGGAGCCTGGGTTACTAGGAGAGGAAAGCGATGAGGCAGATTCTGGCGGTGGTGCGTTATAATTTCAGGGATTTTCACAGGAATCCCAGGGTGATCCTGACGTTTCTTCTGAGTCTGGTCTTAAGCTATCTCTTAAGCGACAGGGTGATCCGGGTTTCGGAGCAGTATCAGGTTCCCATGCAGGCGGCGGAGCCTTTTATCTGGACGTTTGGCGATACCACGTCGGTACTGCTCTCCTCCATGCTTTTGCTGCTGCTCTTTTCGGATCTTCCCAAGTTGAGTCCGGCGTCGCCCTATTACCTGGTGCGGATGACCAGGAAGAGATGGCTGGCCGGGCAGTTCCTCTATGTGACGGCGGTTACGGGGATTTATCTGCTCTGGGTTCTGGCAGGAACGATGGTGCTGTGTGCCCGATATACCTTTCTGGGCAATCAGTGGAGTGAGACAGCGGCGCTTCTGGGGTATTCTTCTCTGGGGGAGACGCTGCAGGTTCCGGCGGCAGTGAAGGCGATGGAGAGTATGCAGCCCCTCGGGTGCATGATCCAGGCGGCGCTTCTGCTGTTTGGCTACAGTCTCACCCTGAGCTTTCTGATCCTTCTGGGAAGTCTTCTTTTTGACCGGGGAAAGGGGATGATACTGGGACTGCTCTACAGCCTGTATGGCTTTCTGCTGGATCCGGAAGTGCTGGGCAAGATTCTGGGGCTCGAACCTTATGAGATGTATAAAGTCCGTGTGTTTGCAGGGTGGGTCAGTCCGCTGAACCACGGCACCTATCCCTCCCACAATTTCGGATATGATCTGCTTCCCTCAGTGGGGGAATCTCTGGCGCTTTTTGCCGTTCTTTTGATCCTTCTGGCTTTTCTGGCTCTGATCCGGCTGAAACGGTATCCGTTTACTTTTATGGGAGGGCGCTGATGGACGGGAAAAGGATGATAAGGGGAAAAGGATTTTTGGCTGCGGTCCTGCTTACATCTGCAGCCCTTGTCCTGGGCACGGCGTTTCCCGAAGGTCAGCCGGGGCAGGTGCTGGAGAGCGGGAGTATTCTGAAAATGCTTCAGAGCGCGCTTTCGTCTCAGAGCCTTGTTTTTCTGCTTCCGCTGGCGGCGGTACTCCCTTATGCGGACGCCTATTTGCGGGAAGAGCAGCTGGGGTATCTGCGTTTCCTTCTGCACAGGAGAAGCAGAAGAGAGTACGTGATGGATAAAATGATTACGGTTCCCGCAGGAGGATTTCTGGCCGCAGAGGCGGCGGGAATTCTGGTTTTCTGTTTGTATTTCGGGATTTTTTACGGGCAGCAGGCGCCGGGGGCAATTTCCTGGGAGGAGGCGGGAAGTATTCTGGAGGGATTTCTGCGCGTGGGACTTACGGCCGGGATCTGGGCAAATGTGGGCGGACTGGCAGCGGTGCTGGGG
>URYM01000050.1 GCA_900552095.1 uncultured Blautia sp.
ATCTACACGCGTAAGATCGTCGGCAGCGTCAGATGTGTATAAGAGACAGGTAACCAAGAGAATGGAAATCAACGCCGGAAGCAGATATGGATATGCCTTCACATTATTTTTTCTTCTCATCTTCTCACTTCTTTCCTGAATTCATCAGTTCTACAGCCTCTTTTAACTGTTTTGTAATATTATCCGCCATCTCTCTGGGCGTCATATCCCCCTGGAACATCAGTCTTACATTATTCATATGAATGTCCCAGAGCTGCCCCATCTCAGATACAGTAGGCATCGGCTCTCCCCTGTTAATCTGCTCAATAAAAGCTTTCGAGATCACATCGCTTTGAATCTTTTCATTTTCCTGCTCAGAGAGTTTTGCAGGAATCCGATCCCCCACTTCATACAGATCCATCGCGCTGTTATCTATCAAATACATAATCAGATCCCAGGCAGCCTCCTGTTCCTCTGACTTATTACTTACAAAACTAATCTGAGTTCCAACAGGAGTTACAAAATCATTCCCGTTAAAGGAAGGTACCGGCGCCACCGCATAAGGTGTTCCTGCAGAATCAAATCCGGCGCAGTCCCAGGGTCCTCCAATATAAAATGCTATCTCTCCGTTCTGGAAATTACTTCTTGCAATATCAGCAGTCACGCTGGAAGAAACAAAATTGTAGTCGCTGCACAGCTTATTGATAAATTCATATGCCTGCACAGCCCCCTCATTATTCAGACCCAGATCATTCACGTCATACGCACCGTCTTCATAATTGAAAATATATCCGCCGCAGGCCCGGAGGAATCCCAGATCATAATAAATGCTGGTAGCATCAAACTGCACTCCACCTTTATCCTTCGCCGTCTCCACCAGTTCTTCCCAGGAAGCAGGGACTTCCGACACTTTTTCTGTATTATAAAAAAGTGCCACTGTCTCTACTGCCAGAGGAGCAGCAACCCGCTTTCCATCTACGTAGCATGCCTGAATCGCTGCCTCGGAAAAATCTTCATCCTGATACAAATCTTCCGGTGTTTCTGCTGCCAGCCCTGCATTCACATAATCTGCCAGTCTGTCATTTGACAGCCCAATCACCGCATCCGGTCCGGATTTACTGTTTACTGCCTGTGCAAACTGCTGAACTTCCGGGGATTCGTGAATGACTTCAACCTCATAACCATTCTCTTCTCCCCATTTATCTGCACATGCTTGAATCGTATCTGCCTCTACCTCCATATTGGTCCAGACCACAAGATCCTTCCCTTCTGCTTTTCCCGTCTCTTTGCTTCCGCAGCCTGTCAAAGCCCCCGCTGCAGCTGTCACCGCCAGTACACACGCCAATACTCTTCTTTTCATACTCTCTTCTCCTTCACATATTTTTCAAATCTTCCAGCGCCTGATTTGCATTGCCATCCCTGTCAAAAAGCGCCTGATTCCCCCAGGAATTTCCCGTTTCAGCCGTATCTTTCATATAAACACATCCAACCGGATCCGCCCACGCGCATTCCGGGATAGGAAGCCATCCCGGCTCCCAGTAAATAATCCCTCTGCCCCGTTCCTGCTTTACCGTGCGCACAGCCGCACACAAATCTTTCAAAAATGCCGCCTGCCCTTCCTGCGTAGCCGGATAGCCGGATGATTTTTCCAGTTCTTCCGAGAAAACCACTCCCGTACATCCCAGCGGATCCGTCGTATATCCAATCGAAGTCTCCGCCACCACAATATCCTTACCAAAACGACTGCTGATATCGTTCATATTCTCAATCAGAAGATCCAGACTGCCATTCCAGAACGGATAGTATGACATGCCTATCAGATCAAAATCAAGGTGATATTTTTCTATCTTCCCAAACCAGTTCCGATACAGCTCGTTATCTGTTCCAAAGTCCAAATGCAGCATAATCTGTATCTTCGGTTCCGTCTCCCGCACCGCCTGAATCCCGGCTGCAAGAAGTCTCACCATAGTCTCTGTATTTTCTGCTCTGCCTTCCGGCCACAAAAAACCATTTGTAATCTCATTTCCCACCTGCACATATGCTGGCAGGTTCCCGTTTCTCTTCAATTTCTCAAGTGTATCTTTTGTATATTCATAAACAGCTTTTTCCAGTTCTTCTTCCTCAAACCCCTCCCACTCCTTTGGTTTTATCTGCTTTGCCGGATCAGCCCAGAAATCACTGTAATGAAAGTCCAGCATCGTTGCTATTTCCTGATCCGCTGCTCTCTTTGCCAGTTCCATTACCGTCTTTAAATCATTTGTGCCGCCTCCATAAGCCTCTCCCTCTTCACTGTAAGGATTATTCCACAGGCGCAGGCGTATCAGATTAACTCCGGCAAGCTTCAGAATCTCAAAAAGATCTTTTTCTTCCCTTTTCCAGCGATAAACAGCTCCATGTTCTTCAAGTTCTCTTGTCATGGAGATATCCGCTCCTTTGATAAAATCCATTTTTCTCATCCCCCTTCTTCTTTTCAGTAAATATATTATTATATTATTAGTAAATTATTTACTATACATAATATATCATTATTCCACCGAATTGTCAAGGCAAAAAGGGGATTCTGCACAAAAAAGAGGCTGTCAAAAAAACACAAAAACTATCCTTTGTATTTCCTTTAACATCCTCTTTTGTTCTAACAGCTTTTCCGAAAAACCGGAATTCCATTAATAAAAACTGCTTTTGTTATCTTTCCTCCGTGAAGAACTCTTCCCCTCAATAAATCAAGCGCTGTTTCACACAGGATCGGAACATCAATATGAAAGGTAGTAAGCGGCGGAGATACATATCGCGCAACGCTTACATCATTAATACTGAATACCGCAGCCTGATTTGGAATCTGTATTCCAAATTCATTAAATGCCTGCAGAAGTCCCACTGCCAGCGTATCACTGGCTACACAGACAGCCTTCGGTACTCTTCCCTCTTCCGCCAGCTTTTTCCCGGCACGATAACCTTCCGAAACGGTATATTCTTCTGTAATGAAAATATATTTTTCGTCCAGCAGTCCATAATACTCCATGCTCTGCCGGAAAGACCATTCCCGCACATCCATAGAAGGCATCCCTGTATCCAGATTTCTGTCTTTTCCTCCTACAAACCCAATATTCTTATACCCGTTCTCCACAAAATAATCTACCATCTGCGTCACAAAAGAATCCAGATTCGGACGTACAGAATCAAATAATTTTTCATCGGGAGAACTGTCAATAAAAACTCCTCTTTTATAGAGTTTCCTCAATTCTCTTCTCTCAAACTGCCCGATAGCTACAAAAGCTGCCGCCTCCTGGGGAATTGCCTCAAGTCCTTCCTTTCTGGTAATAACCTGCAGCTGAATATTTGTCTTTTTTGCCTGTTTCAAAAGTTCTCTGCGGATAGACTGATAATAAACATCTTCCAGTTCATCTTTCCCTTCTATCCAATAAAGGAGGATCACGTTTTCTATCTTAGGATAAATCACCTTTTTTTTATAGCCAATCTTTTCTGCCGCCTGAAAAATTGCTGTCCGGGTCTCCGGACTGACTGAAATCCCCTCATCATAGTTCAGTACTCTTGAAACTGTCGCATTAGACACTCCCACCATTTCGGCAATTTCTTTAATCGTCGCCATTGTACTGCTCCTTTGTCCATTATTTAGTAAATATTTTACCTTTTCTTCAAAATAAAGTCAACCTGCAGCTTTTTCCGGATCCCAAAAATTCGCCGCAAAATTTTCTGTAAATTAGCAGACATTTTTCCTAATTTGTGCTATAATACTTTCATAAAACCAAGAGCTGTTTCATAACTTGCAAAGGGGGTTTCTATATGAATAATCGTATTATCACAATCAATCGTATGTATGGCAGCAACGGACGTCTGATCGCCAAAGCACTCTCCGAACATCTGGGAATTCATTACTACGACAAGGAACTGATTCAGCTTGCCAGTGAAAAACAGAATATTCCCTACGAAGAGCTGGTAAAAGTAGATGAAAAGCGGGCCAGCCGCTGGGTTTATCCGGTAGACGATGCGATCCAGATGGCTCCGCAGTACCGCTTTAACCCAATGAATGATGTTCTTTTTGAAACTCAGAGCCAGATCATCGAAGAACTGGTCAAAAAGGAACCCTGCATTCTCGTAGGACGCTGCGCCAACTATCTGCTGCAGGATCGTGCACTGCGCATCTTTATCTATGCTCCCATGGAGTACCGCACCAAAGTCGTAATGGAGCGCCTTGGCCGGGAAGAGAAGAACGCCCGCGCCCTGATTAAAAAAATGGATAAGCAGCGGCGCTACTATTACGAATATTTCACAGACAGCGACTGGATGGATCTCTCCCAGTATGATCTCTGCATCGACAGCAGCCGGTTCACTCAGGAAGAGATCATAGCCATGATTGCTTCTCTTTACAAAAAAGCCTGAGTTTTCCTGTTTATTTTCCTCCCGCCTCCGACATACTACTAAGGCAGACCCATCAGAAACGGAGGTGGAAATGTGGGAAAAAAAGCAGTTAAGAAAAAGGCAGAGCGTCTGATGGAGGCCGCCGGCGAACTGGCGGGCGCTGTGAAAGATCAGGCGGAAGACCTGGGAGAGATGGCAGGCAAAAACGCCTCCCGCGCCGCGTCCAAAGCGCTTCGGAAGATGGAATGCCTTGCCGATTCTGCCAAAAGCAGGATGAAAAAGCGATAACAAAAAAATGGATGCTGGTCAGGGACTCCTGGTCTGTATCCATTTTTTGAACCTCCTCTTATCTTACAGATCATCCACCAGCGCCGTGCTCTTTGCATAAGCTGTACTCTTTGCCTCAAAGAAATCTGTCTTTACCATATTGGCATTGGAATACTGCCCCACCCAGCGCATACTCTCCGGCTCCGTCTCTTTTCCCGGATAGAGAATCTCAAATCCCAGGCTGCTAAGCCGTAAATTTCCCAGATACTGAATGTAGTCTGTGATCATTTCTCCTGTCAGGCCCGGAATCTGATCACCGATCACATAATGTCCCCAGGCAATTTCCTGCTCCACTCCTTCCCGCATCATTGCCCGCAACAGAGACACGTTCTCTTCTGTAAAAAGCTGCGGTTCTTCTTTCTTTAATTCCCGGATCACATTTCCGAAGAGCCAGAGATGCGTATTCTCATCCCGGTTAATATAACGGATCTCCTGAGCGGATCCCGGCATCTTTCCATTTCTGCTCAGATTATAGAAAAACATAAAACCGCTGTAAAAATAAATTCCTTCCAGGATATAGTTGGCCATCATCACCTTCAGCAGGGTAAAAGGATCTTTCTTCTCCTGAAATTCATTATAGAGATTTCCGATAAACGTGTTTCTCCGCAGCAGATGTTCATCCGTTTTCCACTGATAAAGAATTTCATTTCGCTCCACCGGACTGCAGATCGTATCCAGCATATAACTGTAGCTCTGGCTGTGCACACACTCCTGAAATGCCTGAATAGACAGGCAGAGGTTGATCTCATTAGCCGTCACGTACTCTCCGATACAGGGGAGATTCGCTGTCTGAATAGAATCCAGGAAAACCAGAAAACTTAAAATCTTATCATAAGCCCTGCGCTCTGCCGGAAGCAGATGGGGATAGTCTTTCACATCCTGCGCCAGATTGATCTCCTCCGGCACCCAGAAATTATTCATTGCCTGGCGGTACCAGCCGCTCACCCAGCTGTAGCGCATATTATTAAAATCGTTCAAATTTGTTGTATTTCCCCCGATAATCCGCCGGTTTCGCACCTCTGTATCTCCCTGCGGATTAAACAGCGGTTTCTTTTTCATTTCTGTCATCTTTCCTCCCTCACGATGCGCAGCTTTCACATTCTTCTACTTCCAGCGATTTGCTGCGAATATAATACACGGTCTTCACCCCTGACTCCCAGGCAAGCAGATAAAGATTCAGCACCTGACGCATGGTATAATCATTTGTAATATAAAGGTTCATACTCTGAGCCTGGTCAATATGCCTCTGCCGGACTCCGCAGGCCCGGACACTGAACGTCTGATCAATATTGTGGGCATTTTTATAATACCAGTACGTATCCACAGAGAGATCCGGCGCCACCCGGGGCAGCATGCTTCCCTTCTTCTCTTCCAGGAAAAAGCGCTTCATCACCGGATCCACACCGGCAGTAGTTCCCGCCAGAATACTGGTGCTGCTGGTGGGCGCAATGGCAAGAAGATAAGCATTTCGCATCCCCTGGCGCGCAGCCTTTTCCGCCGTCTTTTCCCATTCTTTTGATGTGTATCCCCGCTTTCGGAAATATTCTCCCGTCTGCCAGTCACTTCCCTCAAAGTAAGCATAACTTCCTTTTTCTGCAGCCAGATCACTGCTGGCCTGGATTGCCAACCGGCTGATGGTCTCAAAAATCCGGTCTGCAAATGCCAGATGTTCCTCACTCTCCCAGAGGATTCCTCTTTTTGCCAGCATATGGTGATAACCGCTGACCCCCAGACCGATGCTTCGATAACTCCGGTTTGTCAGCCTGGCATACGGCAGCGGATAAAAATTCAGATCAATCACATTATCCAGGGCCCGCACCGCCGTTTCCACGATCTCCTTCATATAATCTTCATTCTCCACCGGAAGATGTCCCAGTGACAGGCTGGCCAGATTACAGACTACAAATTCTCCCGGCCTGGTAGTCGTGACTACTACCGTCTCCCCCTCTTTCGTGCGGATTTCCTGACTGACTGTCTCAATCTCTCCCATATTCTGAGCAATCTCCGTACAGAGGTTGGAACAGTAGATCATTCCCCTGTGTCCGTTGGGGTTTGCCCGGTTTACCGTATCCCGGTTAAATGTAAACGGTGTCCCTGTTTCCACCGCTGATTTTAAGATCAGCCGCACCAGATCTTTGATGAGCACTGTTCTCTTGCGGATTCCAGGATCTTCCACACAGGAAAGGTAGCGTTTCTCCCACTCCTCTCCCCAGAAGTCCTCCAGGTGATACCCTTTCGTCTGCCAGATCTCATGCGGGCACATCAGATGCCACTCCTGATCCAGATTTTCCCCGGCCATCTTCCAGAAAAGATCGGGATAGCAGACTGCCGGAAAGACATCATGGGCTTTCATCCGATCATCTCCGTTGTTGGTGCGCAGCTGCAGAAATTCCGGGAGATCCCGGTGCCAGGCATCTAGATATACCGCCACCGCTCCCTGGCGCATGCCCAGCTGATCCACCGCCACTGCCGTATCATTGACCAGGCGGATCCAGCGGATCACGCCGCCGGCAGCTCCTTCAAATCCCCGAATACTGCTTCCTGTTGCCCTCACCTTTCCGAAGTACATCCCCATGCCGCCTCCGAACTTACTGACCTGGGCAAAATTATCCACACTTCTGTAGATTCCCTCCAGACTGTCCGGAACGGTATCGATAAAACAGCTGGACAGCTGATGATACGGTTTTCTCGCGTTGGAGAGAGTCGGTGTGGCCATCGTCACTTCCATCCGGCTTAACATATCATAAAAACGGCGCACCCATTTCATCCGGTTTTTCTTCTCTTCCATAGCCAGATGAAGGGCAATCCCCAGATACATCTCCTGCGGTGTCTCCAGCGGCGCATGGCTGTGCGTCTGGATCACATACCGCTTTAGCATCAGTTCCAGACCTGCATAAGTAAAAAGATGATCCCTCTCTTCTCTTAAAAAAGTCTCTGCCTCTCGGATCTCTTCCTCTGTATAATGCTTCAGAATATAATCTCCATACAGTCCTTCTTCTGTCAGGTAGCTGAGCTTTTCATAAAGCCCCTGAATCCCTCTCTTCTTCAGTTCCTGTTCCAGTTTCTGATGAAACTGCAGGTTCAGAAGCCTGGCCGCTATATATTCCCAGCGGGGCGCCTCCTGAGTCGTCAGCTCCGTGGCTGCCTTCACCATGGCTGCCAGCTTTTCTTCCTCTGTAATTCCCGGCCTTAAAAAACTGTTATATTTTTCCCAGAGCCAGAACAGACTGTATTCTTCCTGCGGAAAATCCCTCTCAATCCCCTCCAGGCACGCTTCCATTCCGGGGCTTCTATTTTCTCTCAGCAGCTCCTCTTTCCCTTCCTTTATCCGATCCATCTATCTTTCCTTTCTCCTGTCTCTCGCTTCTTCCGCGCCTCCTATACCACTAGATATGCGCATTTTTCCTGTCTATTATACATGATATTGTTGCGCGGCACAAGAGCTATCCGGGAATTATACCAATCCGATAACTTTCCTCCACCGTCATCCGGCCATCCGTATCCCCTTCCGACACCCGGATCCGGCAAAAGCAATAATCTGTTAATTCTTCTGAAATGCCGTCGTAAATCAAAAACTCTCTTCCCTCTCCTGTCAGATCCAGAGACATCCTGCCGTCGAATTCCCGCTGCACCGCTTCCGGATATCTTGTCTTCAGCTGCTGTTCATACAGGTCCATCATTCCCTGCACAGGACTTCTTCTGGATGTATACATATAAGTCGTATCGTAATCTCCCTCCTGGAAAAAATGATACTGCAGATCTTCTGAAAAATCCTTCTTCTCTCCTGCTTCCCCGGAAAGACCATATCCACCGTCCCCATTTGCATGGAAAAGCAGGGCACAGTATCCTCCTTCTGTCCTCTGCATCATGCGGATCTTGTAAGTCATCTGCACCGTCTCGCCTGTCGGGCTGGCTCCCTGATTGCCCGGAGAAACATAACGTTCGCTGGTCTCCACCTGATAAAGACCGTCCGCCTCGTCCCCTTTCAGTCTCTGGATCGAACAGATTTGAGTCCTGCAGTCCACCCCATTGATCCGGTACGCTTCCTGAGCCTCCTTCAGAATATTCCTTATATTCCAGTATACATCCTCATCCCTGCTTCTGCTTTCGTAGATGGGGCGTCCCGCTTCACTTTTTGCTTCTTCCAGCGTCTTCCCTCCGGAAGCCGCTGCCCGCAGAATCTCTATGTCCGTCCGTTCCATCTCTTCCCGGGACTCTTTTGGATCTTCCTCTGCCTGAGGAGCTGTCTCTTTGTATGCCTCCCTCTCATCTTTGGCTTCCAGGATCAGCGGTTCTGTTTTCTTTACAGAAACAGGGCAGAATGTCAGCGTTCCTCCCGCGGCAATCCGGTCATCATAATTGATCCGGCAGTCCTGATTCATGACAAGATTCCACTTTGGAATTCCATTCCTGCAAAGGGTCAGGGCAATAGTTCCCGAACGGAGACAGTCGCTCTCCTCATACGTCTCCGTCTCTCCTTCCGCCGTCACTGTCACGCGCCCGCTCTCCACCGTTACTGTCGTCCCGGAAGAATCTTTCCACACTCCGTTTACCGCTGCAAGCGGATCCAGATAACTGATCCCATCTCCCCGGTCGCCAAAGGTCTCCACATACTGACAGACCTTCCCCTCCCCATTTTCACAGGTAACCGCACAGATATCCTCTTCCAGCCACTGCACTTTTATCTCTCCTTTTCCCTTCTCTTCCAGCTGCCAGCGCTCCCGGTACAGGATTCCATGGGAAATACGTCCAACGGAGAAACTCCCCTCCTCTTTCTCTGTCCGAATCGCCAGCTTATAATCCCCTTCCGGTGAGTGCTCTACCTGAACAGAAAGATCTTTCGCTCCGCTTACAGCAAATCCAATCCAAAAAGTGAGAACAAAGATCCCCGCCGCCAGTGAAAGCCGGATCTTCCATCCGGCTTTCAGCCAGACCAGCCAGGCCAGACCGAAGCCCCCGAAAAGGAAAGCAAAACACAGCGGCTCTATCCATGGATAAAGCC
>URYM01000051.1 GCA_900552095.1 uncultured Blautia sp.
GAGATCTAGTACGGTCTCGTGGGCTCGGAGATGTGTATAAGAGACAGCTTTTAAGTCCACTCCCTTTTCTCCCAGAAAACGGTTTACGCCGACCGACTGAAGAGCCGCCTGGAATTCTTCCCTGGCAGAATCCTGCATTGAGAGATTTTCCACCACATAGGTATAGTTTCCATCAGGATCCAGGACAAATCCCCCCTCGGCTTCTCCCTTCTCCACCAGATCCTTCACCTGTTCCAGCGCTTCTTCTTTCTCCGCCTCAATAAATTCCCACTGATACTGGGGCATCCTTTCCGCCACCGCTCGGGCTGTTCCGGCAAGCGCACCAGGTTCTGCCAGTGCCATCTTCCCTTCCGTTCCAGCCTCCTGTACCTCTTCCTGTTTTCCCTCCTCTTTTCCGGTAATGCTCTGATAAATCGTGGGAGCTGCAATTCCAATCACAGCCAGAAGAGCAAGAAGAACCGTTGTCATCACAAATCCTTTATTCTTCGTGTAGTTATTTAACTCAAATCTTAAAACCTTTAAAAACTGTTTCACGCCTCATCACCTGCTCTTTCCACAAAAATATCCGTCAGAGACGGCTCATAATTGCCAAAGCTCTCCAGATCAAAATCCATCCCTGCCAGGGCAGATAAGACCATCTTCTTGTCTTTTCCGGGCAGAAGCTGCAGCACCACTCCTCTTTTTCCTGTCTGATAAACAGTAACCAGATCCTCCAGCTCACGCTCCACCAGTTCTGCCAGCTCTTTGGGATCCCGGTTCGCCGCCGCCAGAAACAGGCGGTTCTTTCCATACTGGCGCTTGATCTCTGCCAGATCCCCGGACAGAACCACATCGCCGTGGTTGATGATCACGATATCCTGGCAGAACTCTTCCACGTAGCTCATCTGATGGCTGGAGAAAATCACCAGTTTTCCTTTGTCAATCTGTTCCTGCACCACTTCCTTCAAAATCTGGGAATTGACAGGATCCAGGCCCGAAAAAGGTTCATCCAGAATAATGATGTCCGGATCGCAAACCAGGGTCTGTGCCAGCTGTACCTTCTGCTGATTGCCCTTTGACAGGGTTTCCAGCTTTCTCGTCTCATACTCGGCCACACCCATGCGCTCCAGCCAGTATTTCATATTCTTCTTTGCTTCCTTCTGGCTCATTCCCCGCAGTCCCGCCAGATAAACAATCTGTTCATCCACCCGCTTCTTGGGATATAAGCCCCGCTCTTCCGGCAGATAGCCGATCTGATAACGGGACGGCACAAACTTCTCTCCATCCATGGTGATCGTTCCGCTGTTGGCACGGAAAACATCCATCAGGATCCGGATCGTCGTGGTCTTACCCGCTCCGTTCCGGCCCAGAAGCCCCAGTGCCCGGCCGCTTTCTATGGAAAAGGAAACGCCGTGGAGCACTTCTTTCTCCCCAAAATTTTTCCGCAGTTCGCTTACTTCAAGTCTCATACTCTCTCCCTCTCCTTACCATTTCTTTTTTTCTCTTTTCTGCTGTAGATCCTCGCTGCGATAATCTGAAGCAGCCACAGGATCCCCAGCAGCAGGACCGCCGTGCTGTCCGTTCCCCAGATTAACTTAATCAGAAGAGCCACAGTCAGCAAAACCGGCATGGCTCCGGCCATAAAAAGATACGTCTTATAACCGCTCCGGTAAAGCTGCATCCGCTCCGCCTCATCACAGCTGTTAATAAAATCTTTCTGGAAATGAAAACCGTTGGGATCTCCCTTCAGACGAGGATCCCGCTTCTGCATCTGGTGAATGATAATCGTCTGAAAAATGACCGAAACCAGAAAAGAAAGGAAGTAGGCGGCGATCCCCTTCAGCGTTTCCAGAGATTCCTCTTTGTACAGACCGATCATAATAACGGAGACGGCCACACTCAGCGCAGAAAAAGTTATCAGGCCTTCCTGCCATTTTTCCACCCGGTTCTCCATTGCTTCGATTTCTTCATCCCCGGCAGCCTGATCTGCTTTTTTTATCAGTCCTCTCAGAAAAAGCATGCCTCCGGCCTCGGCCAGAATCGTCAGAATCAGAACTGCCGCTCCGATTGCTGGATAAGCCTGATCCAGCCAGTTCCCGGCCTGGTCTGTGAAAGCTGCCAGATTCTCTCTTCCCACATACTGGGTCGTCAGGTTGATCCCCATTCCTATACAGGCGCCCAGAGCCATGCAGCCAATTAATTTCAGATATGATTTCCAGTTCTTTGCGCTCATGAATCTTCCTCCTCATCTGTGTAGGTAAAAATCTCCTCCACAGGCACTTCAAATATCCTGGCCAGTTTCAGTGCCAGTGTTACCGACGGGGAATAATCCCCCCGCTCAATCAGACTGATCGTCTGGCGGGAAACGCCAGCTAACTTTCCCAGCTCTCCCTGGTTTACATTCAGCCTGGCCCGGTGCTCTTTTACTCGATTGTTCAGCGGCAACCAGTTCTACCCCCCCCCTAAAATTTTCGTTTTTTCAACTTTCCTTGTCATTTTGACAATTTTTCTTGTCAAAACAAATATAGCATTGACAAAGAAAGTTGTCAATGCTATATCTTTCCTTTTTTTTATTTTTTCGTTTCTGTCCGAAATTACAGCTCCTTTTTTTCTCCGGAGAGCGCCTGTACAGCCAGGGGGAAATTCCGCTGGGCCGCCTTCGCCATCCAGAGCGCCGCCTTTTCTTCGTCCTTTTCCACTCCGCAGCCATACTGATAAAGGATGGCCAGATTATACTGCGCCGCCGGAATCTCTTCCCCGGCCGCCTTCTCAAACCACTGAAAGGCCTTCTTATAATTCTGTTCCACACAGAGTCCCTGCATATAATAATTCCCCACACAGCACATAGATCTTGGATCTCCCTGCTTTGCGGATTTCAGATACCAGGAGAGAGCCTGGCCCGCGTCTTCCTTTACACCGGTTCCTGTCTCATAGCAGCGCGCCAGGTTGTACTGGGCATTGCTGTTTCCATTTTCCGCTCCCTGCCGGAAATATCCGGCCGCCTTTCCGGTGTCTTTTTCCACTCCCAGTCCCTGGGCATAAAAAAGCCCCAGGCGGGTCTGTGAATCTCCGTTTCCCTGGGCAGCCGCCTTCTCATACCATTTTGCCGCCTCTTTATAATCCACTTCTGTATATAAACCATTTTCATAATACACACCCACCGCGTGCTGGATCCGGCTCTGGCCGCCCTCCGCCAGCACCAGCAGATCCTGGAGCGTTACTTCTTTTTGCTTTTCTTTTTCCGCCATCGCTATTTCTGTACCTCCTGTACTACAAACTGCAGACGCTCTGTCTTCCCGTCCGGCTCCTCCTCCGTAAACGCCCGGTATACCGCCAGAAGCTTAAGCCCGGCCAGATCAAGGAGATGCCGGATCTCTTCCAGCGTCCAGGCTCTCTGATAATGAAATTCTTCCTGCTTCGCGTATCTTCCGTCTTCCTCCCGGACAAAAAGCGTCAGCGCATACTCATTGATCCTGCTGCTCTCCTCGTAATAATTTTCCCAGATAAAGCTTGCTTCCTCCCGGTTTTCCGCGATCGTATCTTCCCCGATCACCTCCCGGTATTTGTATTCCGTATTCAGGTCAAAAAGGAAAATCCCTCCCGGATCCAGATAATTATTGACCAGGCGGAACACCTGCAGCAGTTCCTCTTCCTCCAGAATATAATTCAGGGAATCGCAGCAGCTCACCACAGCCGCCACCGTGCCGTAAAGTTCAAAAGAACGCATATCCTGCAAAAGGTAAAGGATATCCAGTCCTTCCTCTGCCTGCTTCTCCCTGGCAATTTCCAGCATTTCCGGAGAATTATCCGCCCCGATCATATCGTAGCCGTCTTTTGCCAGCAGTTCTGTCATCGTTCCGGTTCCGCATCCCAGATCCAGCACCAGCCCTTCTTTCACCCCATGCTCCCGCAGCAGACGGATGATGTAATCCGCCCATCCGGAATAATCGATATTATCCATGAACAGATCATAGACTTCTGCAAAAATCGTGTATGCTTCCATGCTTACCCTTCCTTCGTGTAGACCGGTTTTACCTCGTGCTGCTCCAGAATCACCTTCATCTGTCCCGCAAAGGTGGCCACACCGGCAGACGTGCCGCCGGAAGCCTGCTTAAATTCCTCCGCCAGTCCCCCCAGCGTCTGTTTCAGTGCTTCCGCCTCTCCATCCACCACCAGAAGAAAGATCTTCTTCTGGTTCTGAATCATAAACTGCAGGAAGATCCGGCGGATTTCCGGGTGCGCCTGACCCACTTTTTTCACCGCTTCCGCCAGGTTCTCCGGCACGTTCTGAAGCACTCCGATCTGCAGTTTCTCCGCCTTCGGCCGCTCTGCCCGGCGGATCAGAGATTCCGCCACTTCTCTGGGAACCCGCATATTCGTAGTGTGGGGATTTAAGGCCATGCAGTCATACTTATCCTTTCCCTCCGCCAGCATCTGGCAGGCCTGCCGGAAAGACAGCTCCGTAACCGACAGCTGCTTTTTCTGCAGATAATCCATGGGGATCCGATCCCGGGAGGTGAAAACCGGGAGTGCTCTCTCTTTTCCATTTACCGCGATGACATCCGGCTTCACATCCATCGCCTGATCCAGATTAAAATCCTTCCCCGCATTCAGGCTGTCCAGAGCATCCAGGGTCATGGACATAATAACAGGCATGCAGACCACATCTCCCAGAAGCTCCCGGAGAAGCTTAAGCCCCTCCTCCACATTTTTATTTTCCTCGAAACATTTCAGCTGAGCCTCCACCCGTTCCCGCACTGTCCGGGCCGGATCCTGCATCTTCTCTTCCGGATCCCGCACCTGCTCTTCTGCGGTGTCCTGTGCCGTGTTCTTTTCCTGTACGGCCTCTTCCTCCTGATTTTTCTTCTTAAATCTATCAAACAGTCCCATCTTCTTTTTTGCTCCTTCTTATTCTTATCCTTCCGCGCACGCTGTGCGACTGTTTTTTATTATACCACGCGGGCTGATAAGCGTCCAGACAGAAAGAACAGCCCTCCCGGCATTTTTCGTGCCGAAAGGGCTGCTCTTTTCGCTGTCCTTAATCCTCTACTTCAATCTCATCGGTATTGGAGAACGGCTGCAGCCAGTTCTCTGCCGGTGTATAGGGAATCGTCGGAAGCAGTAAATAGGAAGGATGATTATGATCTCTGTAAATCTTATAGCTGGTAGTTACATTTCTCGGAACAACATTCATATTGCCCACTTTTCCGGTCCAGGACTCCTGATATCTGGCTTCCGGATTCATGCTGGTGATCTCCAGCTCCAGCCAGTGTCCGGCGGGGATAATCATGGAAGTAGGATTGATCTCAATCACATACTCATTGATTTCTCCGGGTACAACCGGGATGGAAACACTGTTGTCATGTACCGGACGGCCAATCTTGGATTTCTCCTTATCCAGGGGATGAGAAGCTCTCAGGGAACCGTAGCGCAGAAGCGGCATCCGGGTTCCATCCGGCAGAACATCAAACAGGTT
Source organism: uncultured Blautia sp. (assembly GCA_900552095.1). Taxonomy (GTDB): domain Bacteria; phylum Bacillota; class Clostridia; order Lachnospirales; family Lachnospiraceae; genus Egerieimonas. Next base: position 5,456 of record URYM01000051.1, read on the forward strand.
ACATACAAAGTTGGCATCGTCTGTATCGATAGCAGCCCACAGATGCAGTTCGATCGGTCCTGTGATCTCCTGTGCACAGGGGAATCTGGAAGATTTGTAAACCAGATTGTTGATCGTTGTGGAAATGGTGGGCGGCATATGGGTAAATCCATCCGGCGGCAGATCGCTGTCCGGCTCCTGATCCCAGCGCAGTCTTCCGAAGGAGCGCAGATACATCTTTCTCCAGTCGGTTCTCGCCAGCGGCCACTCGTGCTCATAACGCATTCCGCCGTTCAATACGGAGAATTTATACGGAGGCTCATCCATGATACCGGTGTCCACACCTTTCAGCCAGTGATCGTACCAGCGCAGGCACTCTTCATTCAGAGCCCGGTAAGGCAGTTCCAGTCCGTCGTAACCTTCCAGAACGCCGAGACGTTTCGGGCAGGAGAGACGGTCATCATTCATAGCGGAGAAGATCGGCGCAGACCATCTTCCCAGCGGGGACCATGCACAGTGCAGGTAAACCGGAACTTTTACCTTCTCATACATCTGATTTGCAGAACGCTGCTTCCAATAATCACAGTCAAGGGGATGCAGCAGGAAATCCAGATAGAAGGTATGGTAATACGGCGGCCAGGTGGTCAGGATCTTCTGGAAATAGGAGTTGCAGGCAATATCAGGATCCTTCAGGCGGTCTGCCATCATTTCCTTAACCTTCTCCTCGCCGTACATCTTCAGTGACCAGGGCACCGGATGATGGGACGGACACAGTTCCCAGTAAATAGTCATGTAAGTGGTGGGAACGCCGCCATAATATCCGTGCTGATAATAGTCATCTACGAAAGAACAGGGCATGATACATCTCAGATGAGGCGGCTGCTGTGCCGCTGCCAGGATCTGACAGATACCAAAGTAAGAGTATCCAATCATACCTACGTTTTCATCACACCAATCCTGCTCTGCACACCATTCGATCAGATCATAGGTGTCCAGGTGTTCCTGAGGATTGTATGTACCATACCATTCTCCCTCGCTCTTGCCGATTCCACGGGGATCGGGAATAATGTAGGCATATCCTCTGCTTACAAAATAATCGATGTCACCGGCTTCCAGGGAATGGTCAAAAACCAGAGACTCGGGCGGAATCGCGCCGCGCTTTAAGCCCTGCATCTCCTTGCTGTATGCAGACCAGCTTACCAGCGCCGGAACCTTTCCTGCTCCCTTGGGCAGATATACATCGGTGCACATTCTTGTGCCGTCTCTTAAAGTCAGCCACACGTCGGAATGCAGCTCCACTTCATACTTGGGTCTGGATAATTTATCCAGGTTTTTCACATACCGTTTGTCCCAGTAATTGGGAAGAACGTCAATACCCAGAACTTCTGTAATACGTTTCTTCATATTGCGAACCTCCTTTTGTTTATAGGCTAATTATACTAAAAAAAAGAAGGCGATGTTGTCATGTAACATGACAATTTTGCATTTTTTTAATGAGACGGCACAAGAAAAACAAAATTCTTATTTACGGCCAGATCCCTCTTGCTTTTTTAGCCTCAACAACTCTCTTTACTGCGATCAGATAAGCGCCAGTCCGCATCGTAACCTGTTTTTCCTGGGTAATATCCCATACGGCATAGAATGCTTTATCCATAATCTTTTTCAACTCTTCATTTACATGTTCTTCTGTCCAGCTGACCGACTGAATATTCTGTACCCACTCAAAATAGGATACTACAACGCCGCCGGCATTGGTCAGAATATCCGGAACAACCGTAATTCCACGACGCTCCAGGATTTCATCTGCCTCTGCCGTAGTCGGACCGTTGGCTGCTTCTACGATCAGCTTGGCCTGAATTTTCTCTGCATTATCCGCATTAATCTGATTCTCCAGCGCTGCCGGAACCAGAACAGTTGTCTTCATGGTCAGAAGCTCCGCATTGTCAATCCGCTTCATACCCGGCTCCTCATAGCCGCTGAGCAGATTCTTTCTGTCTTTTGACAGATACTCCAGAATTGCAGGAATATTCAATCCGTCCGGATTATAAATACCGCCGGATACATCGCTGACTGCCACAACCTTCATACCTTCCCGGTGAAGCAGTTTGGCGCTGATACTTCCTACATTACCCATTCCCTGAATCACCACATCTGTTCCTTCCATCGGAATTCCCATTTTTGCAAGAATATTTTTCGTCGTAAGCATAACACCACGTCCGGTAGCCTCACTTCTGCCCAGAGCACCGCCCAGTTCAATGGGTTTACCCGTTACAACGCCGGGTACACAGTGGCCTTTAAGCATACTGTAAGTATCCATCATCCAGCCCATAACCTGTGCGTTAGTTCCCACATCGGGAGCCGGAATATCCTGATCCGGTCCAATCAGAGGAGCTATACTGGCGGTAAAACGACGGGTAATCGCCCGCATTTCCCGCTCGGAAAGTTTGGAAGGATCACAGATTACGCCTCCCTTACCACCACCATAGGGAATTCCTACAACCGCACACTTAAAGGTCATCCATGCTGCCAGCGCCTTTACTTCATCGTTATTTACATTGGGATGGAAACGGATTCCGCCCTTAGCCGGTCCTCTGGAGGTTGAATGTTGAATCCGGTATCCCTCAAATACCTTTACCGTACCATCGTCCATCTGCACGGGAACGGAAACCTTCAACTCCCGCTCCGGGTATTTGATCGCCTCATAGTCGCTCTCCTCATAACCCAGGATTTCCGCTGCCTGCTTTACAACTTTAAGCACATTGTCATACGGATTATACTTTTCTGCCATGATTTTTTCCTCTTTTCTCTTTCTTTTTATTTTTCATTCAAAAGTTTTCGTACACCTGCCAGCTTCACGCACAGGCAAAACAGATCCATCGCCTGCTCCAGTTCTTCAGGAACGGGGAAAGACGGTGCAATACGAATATTGCTGTCCTTCGGATCTTTTCCATAGGGATAGGTCGCTCCTGCCCCGGTCAGAGTAACGCCGGCTTCCCGAGCCAGCCGAACCGTTTCGCCGGCACATCCGGGAAGCGTATCCACAGAAACAAAATAGCCTCCCTTCGGCCTGCTCCATGTCATAAGCCCAGTTCCATCCAGATGTTCCTCCAGTTTTTCCAGAACAATATCAAATTTCGGACGAAGTTCTCCTGCCAGCGCCCGCATATGTTCCCGCACTCCCTCAGCATTTTTAAAATACTGCACATGGCGAAGCTGATTCAGCTTGTCATGACCAATGGTCTGCGCACTCATCTCCCTTTTTATCTCCGCGATGTTTCCCAATCCGGAAGCCACAAGAGCCACACCCGCTCCTGGGAAGGTAATCTTGGATGTAGAGAAAAAGTAATATACTCTGTTTTCATTTCCCGCTTCCCGGCAGGCCTCCAGAATATCCTTCAGAGGAACATCTTCATAAATATGATGTACCCCGTAAGCATTATCCCAGAAAATTCTGAAATCAGGCGCCGCCGTTTTCATTAATGCCAGACGTTCTACTACTCGATTGCTGTAGCAGACACCCTGGGGATTGGAATGCAGAGGAACGCACCAGATTCCCTTGATTCTCTCATCAGAAGCCGCCAGCCGTTCTACCTCATCCATATCCGGCCCATCTTCCAGAAGCCGAATGGGAATCATCTCAATCCCCAGCGCCTCACAGATTGTAAAATGACGGTCATAGCCTGGAGAGGGACAAAGAAATTTTACCGGTTTTCCTTCATATTCCCAGAATTTCCAGGGTTTCTCTCCCTGGGTTCCGAAAAGACACAGGCGAGCCATCATATCGTACATCATGTTCAGACTGGAATTGCCCCCAATAATAATCTGATCCTCAGGGATGCCAAGCAATTCTCCAAACAACCTTTTACATTCTGGAATTCCATCCAGAACACCGTAATTCCGAGCGTCCAGCCCTCCCTCCGTCTTCCAGGTATCCAGGCCTTTTTTCAGCAGTTCGCTGCTCAGATCCAGCTGGGCTGCCGCCGGTTTTCCACGGGCCATATTAAGAGCCAGCCCCTTCGCTTTCCAGGCAGCGTATTCCGATGAAAGTTTTTCCTCCAGAGCTTCCAGTTCCTCTCTTGCATATGAAGTAATCTCTTTCAAAGCGCACCTCCTTTTTGTGCATGTTCACTAAAATTATTTTGTTTTCCGCTTGATTCTATTATAATAGCGATATATAATCTGTCTCTTATACACATCTGACGCTGCCG